>DATAUW010000016.1 GCA_036268055.1 Verrucomicrobiia bacterium
CGGTTAAAGCGGTACGCGAGCTGGGTTCAGAACGTCGTGAGACAGTTCGGTCCTTATCCACTGTGGGCGCAGGAAACTTGAGGGGTTCATTCCTTAGTACGAGAGGACCGGGAATGACGCACTTCTGGTGTGGC
Organism: Verrucomicrobiia bacterium; assembly: GCA_036268055.1. NCBI lineage: Bacteria > Pseudomonadati > Verrucomicrobiota > Verrucomicrobiia > Verrucomicrobiia bacterium. The sequence continues at coordinate 135 of DATAUW010000016.1, forward strand.
AATTGTCTCGTCAGAGGCATCGTTGCGTAGCCATGTGCGGAAGAGATAAGCGCTGAAAGCATCTAAGTGCCAAGCTCCTCCCAAGATAATGTTTCCCGGAGCGTAAGCTCCCTAAAGACCCCCGGTAGACCACCGGGTTGATAGGTTAGGCGTGTAATTGCTGCAAGGCATTCAGCGGACTAATACTAATCGGTCGTGCGGCTTGATTGCTTTTTATTTTTAAAAAGCGATTTGACTCGCGAATGTAATTAACCTGTGGTTTCTATGTGTAGTTTTCAGGGAACATCATTGTTCTTTTAAATTTTGTAATTGTTCGGCCGCCGGCAACGGCGTCAAAAGCCCTCACGGGTCGCTGAATAGTTACCAACGAATTTTGGTGGTCATAAAGCTGTGGCCCGACCCGATCCCATCCCGAACTCGGCCGTCAAACACAGTCTTGCCGATGGTAGTGCCTGTATAGCTTGCGCGAGAGTAGGTTGCCGCCAGATCTTTCTAAAAAAGCCGGAACGCAAAATCGTTCCGGCTTTTTTCTTTTTAAGAAGAAGCTTTAAGAGCTTTGAATGCCCGTCTTCGATATTCTATCTCTGTTGTCTTGACGCACCTGCTTCTGCAAGCAATCAGGCAGATTCCTTGTTATTGAGGAACGACTTTCTCAAGTAGGCGGCAACCGCAAAGTGGAATCTAGCGGCTGCACCTCAGCCAAATCTTTTCCATTTAATCCGCCGCCGAGTTTTAAAACTTTTTCTCCGCTCGGCTTCACCATCCGCTCATAACTTCCCACGGCGTCATTGTAGGCATTGTTCGCTTTATTAAGGCCATCGCGGATTTTTTCGAAGTGTTCTGTAAATTTTGCCACGCGTTGATAAAGTTCTTGGGCGGCTTCTGCAATTTTCTGCGCGTTTTCCGATTGCGCATGCTGTTGCCAACTGATGCTCACCGAGCGCAACAATGCGATCAGTGAAGCCGGAGTCGCAATCATGATTCGTTCGCGAGCGGCCCACACGATCAATTCCTGGTCCCCTTCCAGCGCCGCGCTAAATAACGATTCCGCCGGCAGAAACATCACGACGTGATCCAGCGCATTCGGAAACTGCCGTGGATAATCACGCGCCGCCAACGCTCGAATAGTTTCCTTCAATTTTTTCGCGTGCGCTGTCAATTCATTCGCCCGCGTGCCTGGATCAGCACTGTCCAATGCGCTTAAAAAATTCAAGTCCGGCACCTTCGCATCCACGATGATCAAACGGTCGCCCGGCAGACGCACAATCAAATCGGGCTTGCTGTCACCGGCCTGCGCCTGCTCGGTGAAATCGCAATGCGCGCTCATCCCGGCTGCTTCGACTACGCGCCGCAATGTCTCTTCACCCCAGCGGCCGCGCGCCTGGTTGGACTTCAGCACCACGCGAAATTGCTGCGTCTCTGATGCCAGCGAAAGATTAGATTGCGACAGCATCTCCAACTGCTTTTTTACCTCGCCGAGCGCACTGGATTGCGAAGTCTCGCTTTGCTGCAAGCGACGTTGATAATTTTCCAACTGTTGTTTCAGCGGCTCGACGAGGCCCTTGATCGCTTCCTGTCGCTGGGTCAAATCGCCCTTTGCCGTTTCCTGAAACTTGCCAAAACTTTGTTCCGCCAAACGCAAAAATTCCGGGGCCGTCTGCTTCAAAGTCTCCGCGCTCAACCCCTTGAACACATCACGCAAATCCGCGAGCGCTTTTTCCTGCATGGATTTCGCCTCGGCCAAGGCGCGGTCGTGTAATTGCCGCTGGTCCGTCAGAATTTTTTCCGCCGCTTGCTTCTGCGCGTCCGCCGTGGCACACGCGGTATTGAGGCGCGTGATTTCTTCCCGGCCTTTCGCAAGTTCCTGCTCTCGTTGAGAAAGCTGCTGCCGTAAATCCGTTTCAAGCCGATTATCAAGAGCCAATGGCGCGGGCGCGCGACGCGAGCCCATCAGCCAGCCGATCACGCCGCCAAGAATAATTCCCAGTGCCAGCCCGATTAAAATTTCAGCGGTTGAAGACATCAATATTCGTCCGTTCAGTTCATCTGAAAAAAATAAAACCCACAGCCGAAGCCGTGGGTTTCAATCGTGCCACGATTTTTCGCGTGGTCAATGTCACTTCAAATCAAAAATGCGCAATCACTTCGATCTCCACGCTCGCGGCCCGGGGCAAGGCGGCGACTTGAATCGTCGAGCGCGCCGGAAAGTCCGAAGTAAAATACTTGGCGTAAATTTCGTTCATGCCGGCGAAGTCCACGAGATTCGTCAGAAACACTGTGCTTTTGACGACGTTGGCGAAGGTCAACTTTTGGTCATCCAAAATCGCCTTCACGTTTTCGAGCACGCGTTCGGTCTGCGCCTTGATGTCGCCGGGAACAAGATTTCCGGTGGCCGGGTCCAGCGGAATCTGGCCCGCGCAAAAAAGCAAATCGCCGATGCGCACGGCGTGGTTGTAAGGTCCGACGGCCGGAGCCGATTTCGCGGGTTTGATGATTTGTTTAGATGGCATAATCGTTAGTATGTTTTAGCGGCGAAAAGATGTAACAAGTCCTGGCGATGGAATCAAGCGCGACTCAAGGCGTTTTCGCTGACAAACAGGTTGCGCGAACGAAAAGCGGCGGGACTTTCGTGGAGTAAAATTGCCCGGAGAGAATCAGCGGTCATGGCAAACCACGGATGGGTGAGCTTGCGATGCGAAGCGTAGGACCATGACGGTGTGTCCAACTTATATTTACAGGCAAGGGCTTCGGCGACGGCGGCAAGATAGGCATCGCAAATATCTCCCTTGTTGACGGCTCCCTGGAGGAGTTGAGGTTCGAGCGTTAGCGCTTCTTGTGAAGGGTGAGCGTAAAATTCATCGAGAAATTCCTTTAGAGAAAGATCAAAGGATTCTCCTCGGGCAGCCCATTCCGCGACTTCGTGTAGAGACTTGGGTCTCATATTTTTCCCTCCTCGAAGAGACTCTCGACGAGGTATTGGGCTTTGATCGGTATTTGGCTCGCGGGATAATATTCAGCAACGATTCCCATCACCGCTGCAGCCGATTTCAATCCGAGATGGCGAATAAGAAAAATAATGTCTCGAACATCCCCGTCTTCTGATTGAACAGGATCAATGCGCGAGGCCATGCACTTCATGGCGAGAAGATATTCGGGTGTCGGCATAGTAAGCCGTAAATTGGAAAATTGCGGGAGGTTTCCCTGCATCAACTCATGTTTCGCCGAGACGAATCCTTTTACGCCGTCGTTGAGCCAATCAGCCGAAAGATTGTTCGCCTTGCCGACTTCGTCCGCCACTTCGCGCATCAATTTTGTTGGCTGAAAAATCGCGTCAACATCCTTGGTGGAAACGCGCGCGGCATAAGCCAAAACCATGACGGTTCCACCAAATAAACAAATTTCGCCAGTGACGCCGCGTTTTTTGAGCGCGTCGGACAGTTCCTGAAGCGTCTTCAGGATCAGTTCTTTTGAAAGTCCCGCACCGCTCATATATGACTGTTGGGATTCTATCCCTTCAACTTCTTCTCCAAAATTTCACCGACCAGATTTGGATTCGCTTTGCCTTTGCTGAGCTTCATCACCTGGCCCTTGAGGAAATTCAGCGCGGCGACTTTTCCGGCGCGATAATCTTCGGCGCTCTTGGGATTGGCGGCGATGACTTCATCGCAGAATTTTTCAATGGCGCCGGTATCGCTGACTTGCGCGAGACCTTTTTTCTCGACGATTTCGTGCGCGGGTTCGCCGGTGGCGAACATGTCCGCGAAAACGTCCTGCGCGATCTTGCTGCTAATTTTGCCGGCGTCCACCAGCGCGGCGAGGCCGGGAATATCCGTCGGCTTGATTTTGACATCATGAAGCGCGGTCTGAGTCTCGGTCAATTTCGCGCGCAAATTATTGATCACCCAATTCGCGACGGCTTTGGGATTTTTCGCGCCGACGATGGCGGCTTCAAAATATTTTCCGAGCGCAACGTCGTTTACGAATGTCTCGGCGTCGGACGAAGGCAACTGATACGCATTCATAAAACGAAGTTTGCGCGCGAGCGGCAATTCCACCACGCGCGATTTCACTTCGGCGAGCCACGCGTCGGTGGGTTTGAACGGCATCAAATCCGGTTCGGGAAAATAGCGGTAATCGTGCGCCTGTTCTTTGCTGCGCATCGTTTCGGTGATGTTGGCGGTGTCATCCCAGCGGCGGGTTTCCTGCGAAAGTTTGCCGCCTTTGCTCACGACTTCGATCTGGCGCGGGATCTCATACTCCAGCGCCTTGCGGACGCCGCTGAAGCTGTTCATGTTTTTGATCTCGATCTTCGCGCCGAGTTGCTTTTGCCCCTTGGGCCGCACGCTGATATTCACGTCGCAGCGGACCATGCCTTTTTCCATGTCGCAATCGCTCACGCCGCCGTAAATCAGGATGTCTTTGAGCGCATTCAAATATTCATACGCCATGTCAGGGCTCGTGATGTCGGGCTCGGAAACAATTTCCAGCAGCGGCACGCCGGCGCGATTGAAATCAACGCCACTGTTGCGATCAAAGTGAAAATTCTTGCCAACGTCTTCCTCAAGATGCGCACGGGTAATGCGCACGCGCGCGACGCCGCCATTGAATTCAAAATCCACCACGCCGTTTTGCGTGGAGGGTTTGTCGTATTGCGTGATCTGATAATTTTTCGGCGCGTCGGGATAAAAATAATTTTTGCGATCGAATTTGGCGAAGTGGGGAATCTCGCAGCCCAGCAAATAGCCGGTGAGTACGGTAAGGCGCAATCCTTCATCATTCGCGACGGGCAACACGCCGGGCAGGCCGAGGCAAACGGGGCAGACGTTGGTATTGGGTGGCGCGCCGAATTCATTCGCACAACCGCACCACATTTTGGATTTCGTTTTGAGCTGAACGTGCATTTCCAGCCCGATGATTGGTTCGTAGTCCATAACCATTTAAAGTTTTCCCAAACGCTTGAGTTCCTGCAAGAACTCAATGTCAATTTGGTCTTGCGGGCGATTCGCCGCCAATTTTGCGGCGAGTAAATGTTCGCCGCTGAGGCACTTGATGGGAATGCCATCCGGCATGGTTTTTATCACGGCCATTTTTTCTGCTTCGTTAAATGCCGGAACTCCAGGAAGTCCCAAATGAAATTGTAAAAGTCCCAAACTCGTTTGGTAAGTCTGAATAAAATTCTCACCCTTGGGACCAAGTGGAATCAACGGCAAATCCAATTCATCTTCCAGCGTGCTATTGATGCGAACGAAGTTCGTCTCATCGCGGGGAGGAATTAAGAGATCCCAATCCATCGAGTAACGAGGCAAGCCAAATAACCGCATCGCCTGTCCGCCCACCAAAAGATAACGTATTTTTGCCGCTTCGAACTTTTGAAAAAGTTCAGTCATGTTTAGCAGTTATTTCTGCCACTGAACGCAATAGCGCGGCCTTCCATGCGTTCATTTCTGCGTGCGAACGAAATTTTTGAGGGGGAAATGCAGGAAGCTCGGGGCCTGGCAATACCGGAGATATTTGCGGGTTTGCCGCCCACAAACGCACCTTGGCGTTATAATCATCGGTAATCTTCATGCCTATCCACTAAACCACACTTAAATAATGAAATCAAGATGCGTTGGGCGGCGCTAAATACGTTTACGACCCAATCACCGGCTTTTCCTTATGCCATCCGGTGCATTGCTCGTAGGCGTGCGCGAGTTTTAAAAGGGTTTCTTCGCCGAAAGGTTTGCCGAGCAGTTGCAGGCCGATGGGCAATTTTGGATTCGCCGTAAAGCCGCAGGGCATACTCAGGCCGCAGATGCCGGCGAGATTGCAGGAGATGGTGAAAATGTCCGAGAGATACATCTGCAACGGGTCGTCGGATTTATCGCCGATCTTGAAGGCGGCGGTGGGCGTCGTGGGCGTGATGATGGCGTCCACATGCTCGAAGGCTTTGAGAAAATCCTGGCGGATGAGCGTGCGGACTTTTTGCGCGCGCAAATAATAGGCGTCGTAATAACCGCTGCTCAAAACGTAAGTGCCGAGGATAATGCGGCGTTTCACTTCGGAACCGAAACCCGCGCCGCGAGTGTTGCCGTAAAGCGAAATGGGATCGGAGCCGTCCACGCGCGCGCCGTACCGGATGCCATCGAAGCGCGCGAGGTTCGCGCTGGCTTCGGCGGTGGCGATGATATAGTAAGTCGCCACTGCGTAGTCCGTGTGTGGCAGCGAAATTTCCACGATCTCCGCGCCGAGCTTTTGAAGATGTTTCACGGCGGCTTGCACGGCGGCGTTCACTTCAGCATCGAGTCCGCCGATCATGTATTCCTTGGGCAAACCGAGTTTGAGGCCCTTGATATTTCCGTTGAGCGCGCTGGGATAATGCGGGACGGGTTCGGGCACGCTGGTCGAATCGCGCCGATCCACGCCGCTCATAACTTCGAGCAAGGTGGCAGAATCGCGCACATCTTTGGTAAAAGGGCCGATCTGGTCGAGCGACGAGGCGAACGCGACGAGCCCGTAACGCGAAATGCGTCCGTAGGTTGGCTTGAGTCCGACGCAACCGCACAAGGCCGCGGGCTGGCGAATGGAACCGCCGGTGTCCGTGCCGAGTGAGGCGATGCATTCATTCGCCGCGACGGCTGCCGCTGAACCGCCGGAGGATCCGCCGGGAATTCGAGCGGTGTCCCAGGGATTGCGCGTGGCGCCGAACGCGGAATTTTCGGTGGAACTGCCCATCGCAAATTCGTCCATGTTCAAACGGCCGAAAACGATTGCGCCCGCCGCGCGAAGTTTTTCAATCGCAGTCGCGTCGTAGGGTGAAATGAAATTGCCAAGAATTTTAGAAGCGCAATTCAGCGGCTGGCCTTTGACGGCGAGCACGTCCTTGATGCCGATGGGCACGCCGAGGAGGGGATGTTGCGCATGGCTCGCGCCGCTGGACAAGAGACGGTCGGCGGCATCGGCCTGGGCGAGGGCGTCGGCTTCGTTGTAACTGAGAAAGGCGTGGATCTGGCCATCAACGCGTTTGATCTGGTCGAGACACGCTTGCGTGGCTTCGCGAGCGGAGACTTCGCGCTGGCTAAGCTTGTCCGCGAGTTCGGAAATGGTGAGTTGGTTCAACATGACAGTGGGCGAAGCGGCTACTCGACGATTTTCGGCACGAGGAACAGGCCGTTGGCTTTGGCGGGAGCGTTGCGCAAGGCTTCGTCGGTGGAGAGCGAAGGCTGGATTTCGTCCGTGCGCACGACATTGACGAGTGGCACGGCGTGGGCGGTCGGCTCGACCTGGCTCACATCCAGTTCCCTCAACTTTTCGATATAGCCAAGGATATTTCCGAGTTGCGCGCCAATTTTTTGCTCTTCCGCGGGCGAAAGGGAAATGCGCGCGAGGTGAGCGACGTATTTGACATCAATTTCAGCAGCAGCCATAGGGGAATGGTGAAGGATTAAAACTCAGGATTCAAGCCGAACCGAGAGGGCACGGCTCAATCCTCGTCGAACTTGCGGTTAAGCAATAGCTCGAGTTCGGAAACGGCGGCGGCGGCGTCATGGCCTTCGGCATGCACGGTGACTTTGCTGCCGGGACCGGCGGCGAGCATCATGAGGCCCATGATGCTTTTGCCGTTGACCTTTTCGCCGTCTTTTTCCACGAAGACATTGCACTTAAAGCGGTTGGCGACCTTGACGAACATGGCCGCGGGGCGGGCATGAATGCCGAGCTTGTTGGACACCGATAGTTCTTTGACTATCTGCCAACTGCCGTCCGCCATTTTTTTTGCGCTCATTCGGGTTTGCTAAGATAAATATAGCTCGTTCTATGTAACAGAATTCCGGCAAATTTGCCAACGAATTCTACAGCTTTGCCGCGTTGGCCATCTTCGAGATCAACCGTTCGTTCAATTCCTTGGCCGGATTATAGCCCGAGGCCTTCAATTTTGTCTGGAACGCCGCCACTTCAATCAGCCGCGCCAAATCGCGTCCCGGCCGCACGGGGATGGTGATGTGCGGGATGTCCACGCTCAAAATTTTCACGAACTCTTCGTCCATGCCCACGCGGTCCACGTCCGGCACATCGTTCCAGACCTTCAAACTCACGATCAAATCCACCTGCTTCTCACGGCGAATACTTTTCACACCGAACATCGCGGCCACATTGATGATGCCGATGCCGCGCACTTCCATGTGATTGCGGGTCAATTCCGCGCTGGTGCCGATCACCTCGCGGCCATCCACGAGCGTCACTTTGGTGATATCGTCCGCCACGAGGCTATAGCCACGTTCAATGAGGGCCAGCACACTTTCGCTTTTGCCGATGCCGCTTTCGCCGCGGATGATCACGCCGACGCCGAGGATGTCCACCATGCTGCCCATCTCCGTGCCGTGCGGCGCGAACATCATTTCCAGCGCGAGCGTGGCGAGATTAATGAACTTCATCGTGATCAGCGGACATTGGAACACCGGGACATCCGCCGCTTCCGCCGCTTTCAAAAATAACTTGTCCGGCGTCAGGCTGCGGCTGAAAACGACGCACGGAATTTTATACGAAAAAAATGTTCGATAACGCTCTTCGCGCTCATCGAGCGGCAGCGATTTCAAAAAATACGCCTCGGCATTGCCGATGACCTGCACGCGTTTGTTCGCGAAATAACGCGTGAAACCCGACAGCACGAGGCCGGGGCGATTAACGGTTGGTTCGCGGATGATGCGCTTGAGGCCACTGGCGCCCGCCACCAGTTTCAATTCGAGCACTGCGGCTTGTTCCGTGTAAAACCGCTCCACTGTTACTACGTCGCGTTGCATGGATATGAAAATTGTTTCCGGTTAATTTGAGGCCCGTTCGCCACCGCTTGTGTTGAGGCGAGAATATCCCGGGGCCGATAGAAAAACCAGCGTGAATTTTAGGTCCGCAACTTCTCGACGCATGAGGGGTTTAGAAAGAAAACGCATTCGCCGCATTTCTGAACTGTGGTGTCTGGGGGGTGAGAATTATGAGCAACCGAAAAATTATTCAAATCATTTGTCTTTGTCTGTCGTTTTCGGCATTCGGCCTCTCTGGCCGGGCGGAGCCGATTACCAATGCGATCCACGCATATCTGAAGCGGTTCGTGGATAGTAAGCCGATAAAGTTCGGCATCGTCGTCGGTCTGGTGGACGAACATGGCAGCAGTGTCGTCAGTTACGGCAAGCTGGATAACGGCACCGACCAGGATGTGAACGGCAATACGGTTTTTGAAATGGGTTCTGTCACGAAGACCTTCACCGCCCTCTTGCTGCAGGACATGATTGATCGCGGGGAAATGAAACTGGACGATCCCGTGGCCAAATATCTGCCGGCGTCGGTCACGCTGCCGACATACAACGGCAAAGCGCTTACGCTGTTCGATCTGGCCACGCAAACCTCCGGATTTCCACACGATCCCGACAACTACGATCCCAAGCTCGCTGATCATCCTTTTGCGGATTACTCGGTGGAGAGAATGTACGAGTATCTGTCGCATTATAAATTGACCAGGGCGCCCGGAACCCGATTTGGGTACTCGAATCTCGGAGTGGGGCTGCTGGGGCATCTAATGTGTTTGAAGGCCGGGACGAATTTTGAATCGTTTGTGATGGATCGCATTTGCCGGCCATTGAAGATGGACAGCACACGAATCACGCTGACGCCGGAGATGAAAGGGCGGTTTGTGCAGCCACACAACCCGGCTGGCTACGCGGTGCCCGCTCTCGATTTTGGGACGTTGGAAGGTTCGGGTGCGTTGCGGACGACGGGCAACGACATGGTGAAATTCATGTCCGCCGGCCTGGGATTTCCGCCATCCGGGCTGACTTCGTCGTTTGAAAAAACGCAACAGCTTCATTTTCACGACCCAAGGGCCAATGTGGGCCTTGTCTGGTGGATCCTGCAGCCGATACCGGGGACAACCATGGTGTTTCACAATGGCGGCACGGGCGGTTGCAGCGCGTGGATCGGTTTTGATAAGGCGCGTCGTCGCGGGGTCACGATTTTGTCGAGTTGGAGATGGTTCGATATTGATAACTTCGGATGGTATTTGTTGCACGCCGAATGGCAGTCGGATCACCGCCCCGATGGGAAGAAAATTAATCGCCAGGTTCTTGATTCTTATGTCGGACAGTACCGGGAGCCTGCCGCTCGGTCGGGCACAGCCCATACAAATAAACTCCCTGTCATCGGAATCCGTCGCGAGGGAGACCGGTTGGTCGCAGACAACAAATTTGTTGAAGGAGTATGGAATACTTGGTTAACGGCATTTCCTGATGAATTGTTGCCGGAATCGGAGACGTCCTTTTTTGACCGGCTCGGGGGTTGTCGCATAGCTTTTTCGCGTGACGCTCTGGGAAACGTCACTGGCCTGACGGCACATTACCCCGGGAATTCGTTTTTCTGCGAGAAAATCTCCAACGCACCGCCCAACCCGCCCGAGCCCGTCAAACCTATTGTGCCGGTTAAAGTGGATCCGAAGGTTCTGGAACCTTGCGTCGGACAGTATCAATTTCCACCAGGCCCGGGAATACCTGAAGGTGGAACAATAGCGATGTCTCAAGAGGGCGGTCTGTTGGTCTGGCGAGCCACGGGAAAGAACTTCGACACCGGGGCGATCTATCTTTATCCTGAATCCGAGACAAATTTCTTCATGGAGATCTATGACAATGCGCAACTGACGTTCGTCAAAAACGAGCGCGGACAGGCCACATCCATAATCCACCATGTGGAGGGCGTGCCGGATAAGGTCTTAAAGCGATTGCCCGATCCTATGCGATGAAGTGACCGGCTGAATAGAATGGCTTTAAGCGGCGGGTTTTAAAATGACTTTGGTCCAGCCTTTATCGCGGGCGTCAAAGTGCTGGTAACCTTTTGGGGCATCCTTCAGCGGGAGGATGTGGGAGACGATGAACGATGGCTTCGCCTTGCCTAATTCGATGAGCGTGCAAAGGCGGCGATTATAGGTTTTCACGTTGGCCTGGCCGGTTCCCATGCGCAATCCTTTCTCCCAAAACTTTCCCCAGTTAAAGGCGATCTGGCCTTTTTTCTCGAGTTTGTTGCGGCTCTTGGGATCTTTTTCCACGAACACGCCGACGACGCCGAGCGCGCCACTGGGACGGACGGCTTCGACGAGTTGGTTCATGGTGATGTTCGGCTGCTCGTGAGCTTCAATGTCGTGGGCTTGATAGCCGACGCATTCGCAACCTTTGTCAGCGCCTTCGCCGTCGGTGAGGTCGAGGATGGCTTCGACCGGAGAATTTTTTGAATTGTTGATGGGAATCGCGCCGATTTGTTTGGCGAGTTTGAGGCGATCGGGCAGCGGATCCACGACGATGATTTTTCCCGCGCCGCGCAGGCTTGCCGAATACGCCGCCATGAGCCCCACCGGGCCCGCGCCGAAAATCACGACGGATTCGCCGGGTTGGATGCAGGCCATCTCGGTCGCGTGATAGCCGGTAGGAAAAATGTCTGCGAGCATCACATAGTCGTGTTGTTTTTCCTCGGCATCCTCGGGAAGTTTAAGGCAATTAAAATCGCCGTACGGAACGCGCAACAATTCCGCCTGCCCGCCCTCGAACGGCCCCATGCCGGAAAAACCGTAGGCGGCGCCCGCATGGCCGGGGTTCAAGGAAAGACACGCACCGGTCAAGCCACGCTCGCAATTTTTGCAATAGCCGCAACTGACATTGAACGGCAGGCAAACCCAATCGCCTACCTTGACGTTAGCGACCGCGCCGCCGACTTCGATCACTTGGCCGAGATTTTCGTGGCCGAGCACGCGGCCTTCTTCCATGTCGGTGCGTCCGTCATACATGTGAAGGTCCGAGCCGCAAATATTCGTGCTGGTGATTTTGACCAGAACGTCCGTGGGCGCTTCGATGCGCGCATCGGGAACTTCTTTGACTTTGACACTGCGCGGTCCGTCGTAAACAAGAGCTTTCATAAATTTAGAAATGGGTTGAGTTGCGATTTTTTGGAGAGTGGAATGAATCAGGGCAAAACGATTTTTTGAGCGTGGATCACGATTGCATGCTCCTGAAATATTTTCTTGAGACCGTTCCGGTATTCGCGCAGCCATTTTATATCCGGCGATTCGGCGGTTACTTCGTACGCCACGAGGTTATCCGGACTGGATGGCTTTTCCGCCGCAGCGCGGCTGTAGGTTGTGAAATTCTGGAACCGGCTGGACAGATTTGCCTTAACTGACTGATAAAGGGCCGCAGGAAAAACCCGACCGCTTTTATTGCAAAGCGGCAACAGGATTCGGATCAAATATTTTTGATTATACATGGTTTAAAAATTCCCCCAGCGGTTTGGGATCGCCGGGGGAATGAGCGTTGCGGCTGGATTTATTCAGCTTCCTGATTCGCGGCTTCGGAAAGTTCCGTCAACTTTTCGTCGGCGGCTTTTTCTTCCGAAAGCGTTTGCTGAAGCAGGTCGAGCGCTTCGTTGTGGCCCATTTCCTTCGCCCAGGTGCAGACCGTTCCGTAGGAGGCGATTTCGTAATGTTCCACTTTTTGCGCGGCGGCGATCAGGCCGGCATCGCCAGCGTCTGTATCACCCCACTCGTCCATGATCTCGCTGCCTTCTTCGACGAGGCCCTTCATTGCCTTGCAGGTTTTGCTCTTGGCCTTTTCGCCGAGCGAAGAGAAAACCGCTTCCAGCCGCGAGGCATGGTTTTTGGTTTCTTCGAGGTGCGAGCGAAAGGCCTCGGCGAGTTCCTCCGACTTGGCGGCCTTGGCCAGCTTCGGCAATGCCTTGATCAACTGTTGTTCGGCGCTCAGGAGATCGGCGAGTTCGTCGAGGAACAAGGCGTGAAGGTCGTTGTCCATCTCGGTATCGCCATTGTCGCGAGAGCTGGAAACTGGTTTTACGTTGCGGGATTTTCCAATCGTTTTCATCTTTGTGTTTGGTTGTAAGTTTTGTTTTAAGACGCGTGAGCCGAGGCGAAATCGCCCCGGTTCACTTTGGGTTTTAGCAACGCGCGTGCCTCGAAAATTTCGGTGGTTTCCTTCGTCATCAAATCGTGGTCAAAAAAATCTAAACGCCTTTCGGAAAGTCTCTTTCAAAAATCTAAAGAAAATTTATCCGTGAATGTATCTTCACGTGTTGCCGCGAAACGCGGAGATGATGGAGAATTTTTCTCGCACTTCGCCGCGCAGATTTGGCACAGGGCGTGTTGCAATTCGCGGAAAGGGGAAGCCGTTCAATTCTTTAGGAGCGGTACGTTTATGGTGAAATAAACATACGCTCCTACGGAGCTAAGATTTTTTGCGGATGATATTTATAAACATGGCGGCCCTCCAGGCCTTCAAAATGCGTGGAGGAGAATCAGCGGGCGGGCGCGTCTTCGACAGTGACGGTGAGGCCGTTTAGCAGTTCGTTCAAGGCGACCAGCAGATGTTCCGCGGTGTAAGGCTTCATCAAGAAGCGCTGGATGTTCAGCGATGCCCACTCGGATGATTGGTCGCTGCCCCACACGTTCGTTCCCAAGCCGCTGGAAGCAATGATCGGCAGCCGCTGATCAATCTTGCGCACCGCCCGAATCATCGCGAGTCCGTCCGTGTGCGGCATCATCACATCGGTGACGATGGCCTTGATGGTTTTGCGATGGTGCGCGAAAACCGCCAGGCCTTCCGCGCCGTCGCGGGCGGTGAGGGTTTGATAATTGTAACGCTCTAAAATTTTCTGGCCGCCGTGGACGATTTCCGCCTCGTCATCCACGATCAAAATCGTTTCGCCGTGGCCGAGCGGCACGACGGTTTCCGTCGCGCTGATGGACCAATGGACCGACTGCGTTCCCGGCGCGGCCGGCAGATACACGCTGAACACCGTGCCGTGATTCACTTTGCTCGACACGCTGATCGCGCCGCCGTGCGCTTTTACGATTCCGCTGGCGGTGCAAAGGCCGAGTCCGGTGCCTTTGCCGTGGCCTTTGGTCGTGAAGAACGGATCGAAAATGCGTTCCATGATGCCCGCCGGAATGCCCGCGCCGGTGTCGGAAACTTGCAGCAAAATGTACGGCCCCGGTTTTAAGTCCGCGCTGACATCGATCGTCGCGCCGTTGAGCGTGACATTGGCCGCGCGCAGGCTGAGGTTGCCGCCTTTCGCCATCGCATCGCGGGCGTTCACGCACAGGTTGAGCAGCACCTGATGGATTTGAGTGCGGTCGCCCTGGATGTTCCAAAGTTCATCGGGCGCTTCGAAGGAGATCTCGATATTGCGAGGAAAAGTTTCGTGGATCATTTTGGCCATCTCCTCGATGATCTGACCGGTGCCGAGCAACACGCGCTCGCCGCCGATGCCGCGGCCAAAGGTCAGCACCTGCTTGATGATGTCCGCGCCACGTTTCACACTGGATTCGATGCGCGCGACGGTGTCTTCAAATTCGCGCGGCGGCAACGGCCAGCGCAGGACTTCCGTGGCGATCAAGACCGGCGCGAGAATATTATTGAGATCGTGCGCCATGCCGCTGGCGAGCGTGCCGATCGCTTCCATGCGCTGCGTGCGCAAGTATTGGGTTTCAAGGCGTTTCTTTTCGGTGATGTCGGTGTCAATCGTGAGGATGGATTTGGGCGCGCCCTCGGCGTCGCGCAACAAGGTCCAGCGGCTGGTCACGGTGACGGGTTCGTTAAGCTTGGTGGTGCGCAGCAGTTCGCCGTTCCACTCGCCGGTGCGCATGAGAGTTTGCCGCGCGCTGTCGTCACCGGGAAATTCGCGGACAAAAATTTTCGGCACATCGCCCGCGACGGCTTCCGCGGAAGTCCAGCGATACAACCGTTCGGCGCCTTTGTTCCAGAAATTAATTTTGCCGGAGAGATCGTGAACAAAAATTGCGTCGGAAGCGAGGTCGAGCAGAAAACTTTGCTCGCGGATGCGATTGATCGCGAGTTTGTGCTCGTGGATTTCACTGGCGAGGAGCATGTTCGCGGCCTGCAACGCGCCGGTGCGTTCGGCGACGAGCGTTTCGAGGTCCTCGAATTTTTGTTTTGAGTCCTGAAGCAACTGCCACTTTTCCGTGAGCGCGTGGGCGAGTTGCATGACTTCAGCGTTGTCGAAAGGTTTTTTAAGCAGGACCATGCGGTCGGATTGGCCGATCTTTTCGATTATCTCCTCCCACGAATAATCCGAGTAAGCCGTGCAGATCACGATCTGCAAATCAGGGTCCACTTTCCAGATGCGCGCGACCGTCTCGATGCCGTCCCAGCCGGGCGGCATGCGGACATCCACGAACGCCATCGCGAACAGCTGGCCTTTCGCCACGGCGGCTTCGACCATCGCCAAACCTTCCTGGCCTTGAAACGCGGAACTGATCTCGAACCGCACGCCATTGAGCGGGCCATTGGACTTGCCGAACATGGCTTCTTCGAGCGCGTCGAACCCGCTGTCTGCGCCACGATCAGGGCAAAGCACCTTGTGAAAATCCGCGTGGATGGGGTGGTTATCGTCAACTACTAAAATGCGGCGATTGCGGCTGGGCTTGTCGGCACTCACGCGCCGGCCTTTTCTTTGGGTTGCAAAGGTAATTCCAGCGTGAAGGTCGCGCCGTGGCCGATGCCCGCGCTTTCGACCGTCAAGCTTCCGCCCAATTCTTTCGCCGCGAGCGCGCCGCTGTGCAGGCCGAAACCGTGACCGTCTTTGCGGGTGGTGAAACCGTGCGCGAAAATGCGTGTGAGATTTTCCTGCGGAATGCCGATGCCATTATCCATGACCTGAATGATCGCGAGGCCACCGGCATTCGTGCCGACCTTGAGCGTCATCAATTTTTGTTTGGGGCTGCCGTCATCGAGCGCGTACTTCGCGTTGCGAATGAGATTCACCAAAATCTGCAAGACCTTGTGTTTCTCGACCATGATCACCGGTTCGCTGGAATATTCGCGGACGAGTTGCACGCTGTGACGTTCCATCGCGCCGACGTTCATGCGGATGGCGTCCTCGACCAAATCAATGACGCCGGCCGATTCCGCCACGCCGGATATGCGGGCATAGCTTTGCTGCATCGCGACGATTTCCTTGATGTGCTCGACGTTTTTATTCATGTCGTCGAGTTCGGTGAGAACGTCTCTCTGCTCGTTGGCAAGGCGCGCGGCGAGGCCGGAAAGGTATTCGGGTAATTGTTTTCCGCGCGGGTCGTTTGCGACAAATTCCGTGAGGTGGCCGTTCTGCTCCTGCAAGAGCGAGGCCATCTTGCCGAGGCTGCCGATTTTTGAATTCCGAATTTTTTGCGCCACGAGGAGGCTCGAAACATTCACGCTGTTGAGCACGTTGCCCACATTGTGCAAAACACTGGTGGCCACTTCCGCGCGACCGGCCTGATGCGAGGCGGCCAATAGTTGCTTGTGGACCTGCTCCAGTTTCGCCTCGGCGGCTTTGATTTTGGAAATATCCTTGGAGATGCCGAAGGTGCCGATGATTTCACCGGCGCTGTTGCGGAACGGCATCTTCGCCGTGAGCACCCAGGATTCGCTGCCGTCCTTTTCCCCTTCACGCTCGACTTTTCCGACGATGGGCTCGCCGGTGCAGATGATTTCCTGTTCGTCGGCAAACGCGCGGCTGGCGTGGGCAGTTTGATGATGGTCGAAATCCGTGGTTCCCATGATCTGATCGCGGGTGAGTTGATACTTGGCGCACATGGCGTTGCTGAACTCGATGAATCGCGATTGCAGGTCCTTGAAATAAATGGCGTCGGGGGAATTTTCCAACAGGGCGTGCACCAGATTTTGCTGAAACTCGGCCTTGGCCTGTTGCTCACGAAAATTCGAGATGTCCCGCGCCATGCCTTGCACGATGGTCGCGCCGTCCGCGCTCGGCACCGTCCAGAGAGTGACTTCGACATGGACGACGTGAGCGGATTTCGTGTTGAAGGCGAGTTCGTAGGGAGCGGTTTTT
Source organism: Verrucomicrobiia bacterium (assembly GCA_036268055.1). NCBI lineage: Bacteria > Pseudomonadati > Verrucomicrobiota > Verrucomicrobiia > Verrucomicrobiia bacterium. Next base: position 17,004 of record DATAUW010000016.1, read on the forward strand.
CCAGCGGCAAAAGTTTTTTCGAGCAGGCTGCGGGCGACCCCGCGCGAGGGTGGAATGGTGATTTGCTCCCAGGTGAGTGAACGCGCTTCATCGCGAGAATAGCCGAGCGATTTCAAGGCGCTGGGATTGAGATCCAAAAAATTTCCGGAAGCATCGAGCGTGTAAAACCAGTGCGGGGCATTTTCAAAAATCGCTGACGTTGCGAACGCGGGTTGAGGCTCGCTCGGTCGCCGCGTGGCGTCAGATGAAGCGACGAAACCAGATTGGGGAATCGGTTCCGGATGAGTGCCTACAATCGTCCCATTAGGGTGTGGCTTTACGTCGTGCATCGGGAGAGGTAAAGCAAGCGATGTTCCAATCGCGACAGTTTCTTTGGAGCTTCTAAGGGAAGGGCGATTTACATGTCTTGCGCAACGATCAAGTAATTGGCAATCAAGCAAATAACCGGCGTGGATAATCCTCTGATGGAATGTGCAAAGGGATTGCAATCTGCCAAAACCATTTACTTCTTAAAATTATAAGACCTAAAGATGGCAAGGAATTGGACAGTCCGTTTTGAGAAGCTTATTGCGGCAGAGAAACGAGTTATTCAGACAATTTGTAAAAGAGGTTACTCCTTTAATTAATTACGGATGTTGGTCAAAATTCCGCCGTTATTTTTTGCCAAATCTGTCGCCAGGGTGGTTTTGATGCCGGCGAAAAAGGTTTCGGCCAGGTGCTGGCGTCCTGCCTGGGTGAAGTGGATTAGGTCAACGAAGTATTGGTGCTGGCCGTCGAAATTGGGATGGGTGTCAACGAAGCAGATTTCGGGATTTTCTTTCGCGAGTTCCTGGACGATTTCAGTATGCGCAAGGTTGGCGCGCATGGCATTAAATGTTCGTGGAACGGTTTGCTCGTAGAAATCAATGAGCGCGGGTTCGCTGTTCGTATTCACCGCCATCGAGTAATTGGCAAGCACGAGGCGGATGCCATTGGTTTGGGTGATTTGAATCAATTCCCGGTAGGCCTTCGCATAATCGCTTTGCATCGGAGGAATGGAACTCGGATGGTCGTGAACGGGCGCGGACAATAGCTTTTTTTTATAGCGAGTCATTTTGATCCCATATTCAAGATCGCCGATCAGCCTCAAGGGACGCTCCAGATAATAGGGCGGAGGTTTCGCCATGTACGGGGGCATATCGTGATCGAGCATCGAGAAGCCATTGAAGCCGTGATACGAAATAATCATGTCGGGCTTTAGCGCCAGTATTTCGGCGGTCAATCGGCGGACGTTGCCGGGCAATGCCATGCCGGGAACCCCGGCATTGATCACTTCCACCGGACGCGCCGGGTGCAGGCGTTCGCGAATGAGTTGTTCCAATATTTCCGGCCACGGACGGTCGTCCTGGTTCAAAGTACAACCCCAAGTGGTGGATTCGCCGAGGGCGACGATGCGATAAGTATTGCCTTTTTCGTCAGGAATTTCCGGGCCGCGAAATCCTTTGTGATTGATCACGACCAGGCTGTGGAAAATATGGCCTTGGGTGTCAGGTCGAAAACGGAAAGGCGCGAATTGGTTAGGGTCAACCTCCATGCACTCGTGCATCATTTTATTCCATTGCTCGATATAGTAACGAGTCCAGAGCACGTAGCCGCCGGGATTCTTCTTTGCCGCTTCGTAGGAATAATATTTTTCCTGCGACCAATTCATGTCATGCCGCGCTTTGAATTGGATGGCCAAATCGGCGGCGGGAAAAACGGCGAAAAATAATATCAAGGTATTTACAAACTGGATACCGAAGGCTCGCAACCGGAAGCATATTCGGCATAAAACCAGAAGGAACAAGCCGGTGGCCAAGGCAAAATAAAATTGTCCGGGCTGGTCCGCCAGATAGGAAACGATCAGTAAAATCAAAACCCCGGAGAATGCCCAAAACATTCCCAGCGCGTTCCAAATGGATTTCGTTTTACCGACGCCGGTTTGACAGGCGGTAAAGAAAACGACGACGGCGATTTGCCCGGCCACGAACGCGTGTAAATCAGCGAGTGCTATGCGGTGCAGATTTGCCAAAAAAATTGCAACCACCAGTGTCGTGGCGCTCCATGCGAGTTTCCCAAGGCCGATGAATCTTGCCGGTGCAACTTGAGCGGCGATTGCGGCGACACTCAGAATTGCCAAGCCTAACAGACTGCACCAAGGCAAAGTGATCAGGCAGGCGGTATAAATGGCGGCAGCGGCCAGTGCGGCTTGCGCGAGGATTTGCGTGCGCCGAGAATTCACGAATTCCTCGCTTCCATCCGAGAGTTTTGGAGGCGGTGCATCTGCTTTCGCGCGAAACTAATATCGCGAGATTGTGCCAAGCTTGCCTTTCGAAAATTCCTTGTCAAACGCAATTCAGTTTTGGGACTCCCTGAGAATAGCAAAACAAATTATATCTTGAGGTGGAGAGTTCAAATTTTTGCTGATGTTGTAGGGTTTGACTTGTCTTGCGCTGTGTGGTAGTACTCTCCGGTATGACACAGACTGTCAGCGTTAAAATTCCCGCGGATCTTTTGGGAAAGATGCCGGCGGCAGGCAATGGGCGCAGCGGGTTCATTGTGAGCGCCATTGAAGAAAAGATTGCGCGGCGCAAGCCGGTGAGTTGGAAGCCGAAGACGGAGCGGGGGCGTCGCATGGCGGCTTTGCTTAAAGCGGGGCGAAGCGAGCGCGGGCCGTTGCTCTCCGATGAGCAAGTGGAACAGGAGTTAAGGGAACGCCGGGGAAGAAACTTTTGAGAACCTTTTTGGATAGCGGCGTTTTGTTGCACGGCTGGCGGGAAACGGCGCTGGCCGACGCTGCCATGCAGGTCATGGATGACGGCACGCGTGACTTTTTCACGTCCCAGATGGTTCGTTTGGAATTGCTGCCAAAGGCGCGATTTGAGAAACGTCTGCGAGAGATTGCCTTTTACGAAGCCCATTTTTCTGATTGCAAAGCGTGTGAACCTTTAAGCGAGGGCCTTGGCCGGGAAGCTGAAAAGCTGGCCGCGCATTATGGTTTAGCTGGCCCCGACGCGTTGCAAATCGCCGCAGCCATCTGGCAAGGCGTGGAAGAATTTTATACTTCAGAAAGGCCGGGCAAGCCGATGTTCCGAGTGAAAGAAATCAAGGTGGTTTCCCTGTTCTCGTTGTTGACGTAAAAATGGTGGGCGATGAGGGATTCGAACCCCCGACCCACAGCGTGTAAAGCTGCTGCGCTACCACTGCGCCAATCGCCCGCAGGGATATTTTGCGCGTTCTGTTCGCGGGCGCAAGCTCATTTCGGGAGGTTTTTTTTAAACGCGGAGTTGCGGACGCGGTGATGAATTCACGCACGGAAGGTTTTGCGGCAACTTTGGCCTTTGAAGTTTAGGCTTTAAACATTATATAACGACCATGTTGCCGAGTTTGCTTTTTAAAGGCGGCCCGATGCTCTGGGTGATTCTTTTGGCCAGCGCCGCCGCCATCGCCGTGTTCATCGAGCGCGCGCTGCATTGCCATCGCGCCCAGATCAATTCCACCGAGTTTCTCAACGGCGTGCGCACGGTGCTCAAGCGCGATAATGTCGTGGAGGCGCTTTCGATTTGTGACGCGACGCCCGGGCCGGTCGCGCGGCTGGTCAAGACGGCGATTCTTAATCGTGATTATGGCCGCGACCGCGTGCGGGAATCATTGGAAGAAGCGGGGCTTGCGGAAGTGCCGCGGCTTGAGGAAAAATTGAGCTTGCTCGCGACCATCGCGCAACTCGCGCCGCTGCTCGGCTTGCTGGGATCGGTACTGGGGTTCATCAAGATTTTTCAGACGATGCAGGACGTGGGTGTGACGGCCAATCTGGCGGTGCTGTCAAAGGGGGTTTGGGAGGCGTTGATTTGCACGGCGGCGGGGCTGGCGGTTTCGATTCCGACGCACGCGGGATATAATTATCTGGTGAGCCGCATCAATGACATCGTGCTCGACATGGAAAAATCGGCGACGGAGATCGTGAACATTGTCAGCGAAGAGCCCAAGCAATGAAATTCCCGCGCAATGCCCGCATCTCGCGCGGCCAGCTTGACGCTGCGCCGTTCGCGGGAGTGTTGTTTTGCCTGCTGATTTTTGTGCTGTTGTCGTCGCTGGTTTACACGCCGGGCGTGCGGATTGATTTGCCGGAATCGGTTTCGGTTTTGCCGGGAGTGGACGGGCCGGCGGTCGCGGTGGCGATGGATGCCAACGGCCAGCTTTATTTTCAAAACCAAATCATCGTCGCGACCAATTTGTTGAAACGCCTTCAGTCCGAAGTCGCGCGCCAGAGCGAGCCGGTGACGCTTGTGGTGGAGGCGGACAAGGCGGCGACGCTGGAGCAACTCAACCGGCTTCGTGATCTTGCGGCGAGCGCGGGCATCAAGCAAATTTCGCAAGCGGTTCTCCCGCGTGTTTTTGACAAGCCGGTGAACCCGAAAAGTCCATGACGGCGGATGCGGCAGAATCGCGCCATTGGTCGCGCCATCGCTGGGTGGTGAGCATGCTGGTGATTTTGCTCGTGCAAATCGTGTTGATTCTCATTCTTGGCCGAAGCCAACCCACGCCGCTGCCCGCGTTTAATTTTGGGCCCAAAGTTTATTTGCCGGCGAATCCGCGCGAGCCGTGGCCGGGGTTGAGCGACGCCGTTCAATTCGTGCTTGCAAACCGACACGGTTTTTCCGGCGGCGCATGGCTGCAATTCCAACCGCCCGAATATGATCTCCAGCCGTGGACGGAGCCGCCGCGTCCGCTCATGCTGCCAGTGGAGAAATTGGGCGATGATTTGGCCAACTATGTGCATGCGAATTTGAACCAGCCATTTGAACTCACGCCGAAACCCGAGCCTGAAATCCAAGTCGTCATTCCCGATGAAAACCTGGGCGTGGCGCATTCCGCGCTCACGATTGAAGGCGAACTCGCCAATCGTCCGCTGCTCACGCCGATCAAACTTTCCTCGTGGCCCGCGAATGATATTTTGACCGACAGCGAAGTGCTCGTGGGTGTGGACGAGGCGGGAAATGTTTTTTCGTCGGTGCTGGTGGTGGCGAAAGGTTCAGGGTCGAAAGAGGCGGACGCGGCGGCATTGCGGCTGGCGGCGCAGGCGCGTTTTCGGCCGTTGCTCTGGACAGGACCGGGCCGGCCGCCGGAGTCCGAGACGCGATTGCATTGGGGGCGGATGATATTTCATTGGCGAACGGTTCCCATGCCTGCCGCCAAAACCCCGGCGGCGCTGCCATGAGATTTTTGCGAACTATTTTCTGAGACGCATGCGCACGGATCATCTCATATTAACTTATGTCGTTTCTTTGCTTGCGGCACTTTCCGGGCTCGCGATATATTCTGAACTTCGCAGCCGGCGTTTCGGCCCGACCTCGAGCGAAGACCATATTTTTCGCTGCAAAAAATGCGGGCTGGTCTATACGGACGATGCCGACGTGGACCGTTCGCGCTGTTCGCAATGCGGACAGGCAAACGACGCCATCAAATTTTAATCGCATTTGCGCGCCGGTTGAAGTGGTGTCAAATTAAAAAAATGGGGCGAATACGCGTCGCCTCGCATCTTTATTCGAAGCTTATGGGAATGTGGATCGGAAGAAATCGCAAAGCCCGTGTCACTTATGGGTTTGATGAAATCGCGCTCGTGCCCGGCGATGTCACCATCAACCCGAACGAGGTGGACACCAGCTTTAAAATTCCCCGCAAGGATGGCAGCCATTTCACGCTCAAAATTCCCATCATGGCCAGCGCCATGGACGGCGTGACGGATGTGAAATTTTGCATTGAGATGGGCAAGCTCGGCGGCCTGGGCGTGATCAATCTCGAAGGCGTGCAGACGCGTTACGAAAATCCTTCCGAAGTTCTCGAGCAGGTCGTAAAGGCGGACAAGGAAGAAGTCACCACGCTAATCCAGAAACTTTATCTTGAACCGATTAAGGAAGAATTGATCGCGCGCCGCGTGGAAGAACTTAAGAAGGCCGGCGTGCTGGCGGCGGTGAGTTCCATTCCGCAGAAGGCGGAGCGGTTTGCGGCCATCGCGCAGGAAGCGGGCGCGGATGTATTTTTCGTGCAATCCACGGTGTCCACCGTTCGCCATATTTCCACGGAATATAAATCACTGGACCTGGCGGCGTTCACCAAGAGCTTGAGCATCCCGGTTTTTATCGGCAACGCGGTCACTTACGACGTGACGCTGGAACTGATGGGTTGTGGGGTGGCGGGCGTGATGATCGGCGTTGGGCCGGGGGCGGCGTGCACGAGCCGGGGCGTTTTGGGATTGGGCGTTCCGCAGGTGACGGCGACGGTGGATTGCGCGGCGGCCCGCGATCAGCATTTTAAAAACACGGGCAAATATGTGCCGATCATCACTGACGGCGGCATGAGCAAAGGCGGCGATGTTTGCAAGGCGCTGGCATGCGGCTCGGATGCCGTGATGGTGGGCAGCGCGTTCGCGCGCGCGAAGGAAGCGCCGGGCAAGGGCAATCATTGGGGCATGGCCACGCCACACGCCAACCTGCCGCGCGGCACGCGCATCAAGGTCGGCTTGAGCGGGTCGCTGAAGCAAATTCTTTTCGGCCCGGCCACCGTGGATGACGGTTCGCAAAATTTAGTCGGCGCGATCACGACGTGCATGGGCAACGTCGGCGCCGCGAGCATCCGCGAATTTCAGGAAACGGAAATCATCATCGCGCCGAGCATCAAGACCGAAGGCAAATTGTTCCAGACCGTCCAAAGCGTCGGCATGGGAACCCGTTGATTTAATTTAATCCGCAACCAACAACCAAATCACCTGTTATGAATACGAAGAACTTGAAATTATCCGCACTGTTCGCCGTTGCCGCGCTGCTGCCTGTGCTCGCGCAAGCGCATCCCGGTCATGGTCCTGCGACGAGTTTCGCCGCCGGCATGAGTCATCCGCTGCATGGACTGGATCATATTCTGGTCATGATCGCGGTCGGTTTGTGGGCCGCGCAAATGGGTGGCCGCGCCTTGTGGGTGGTGCCGACGACGTTCGTCAGTCTCATGACGATCGGCGGCGCGATGGGCATGGCGGGAGTTCATTTGCCGATGGTGGAAACGGGAATTTTGGTGTCGGTGATTGCGATGGGGGTGTTAATCGCGACGGCGGCGCGGCTGCCGATGGCGGTGAGCATGGCGCTGGTGGGGGTGTTCGCGATTTTCCACGGGCACGCGCACGGAACGGAAATTCCGATGGCGGCATCGGGCCTGACTTACGCGTTGGGATTCATCGCGGCGACGGCGTTTCTGCACGCTTGCGGCATTGGACTTGGTTTGCTCGCGCAAAAACGCTTCAGCCCGCCTGCGATTCGTTTTGCGGGAGTGATGATTGTGGTTTGTGGTTTGGGAATGTGGGCGGGGATCATGTAAACGACTGACAATTTAAAATCAAAAACCGCAAGCAAGTGGCTTGCGGTTTTTTTATTTCAAGTTGTCGCGAAAGCTGGCCGCTTAATCTGGATAGCCGTTCGGATGATTCACGTGCCAGTTCCAGGCGGTGCGGATGATGTCTTCGAGCTTGGGATATTTTGGTTTCCAGCCGAGTTCGTTGATGGCCTTGGCCGCGCCCGCGACGAGTTTGGGTGGATCACCCGGGCGGCGCGGTTTTTCGACAACGGGAATTTTTTTGCCGGTGATTTTTTCGCAGGTCTCGATGACCTGGCGCACTGAATAACCATCGCCATTGCCGAGGTTGTAGAATCCTTGTTTGCCGGGAGTCATCGCGAGCATGTGGGCCTGCGCGAGATCCACGATGTGAATGTAATCGCGGATGCACGTGCCGTCGGGCGTGGGATAATCCGTGCCGTAAATCTCGCATTGCTGGGATTGGCCGAGCGGGACTTTGAGGACGTTCGGAATCAGATGCGTCTCGATGCGATGATGTTCGCCGAATTTTTCGCTGGCGCCGGCGGCATTGAAATAGCGAAAGGCGACGAATTCCAAGCCGTGAATTTCGTGATACCACTTGAGCATTTTTTCGAACATCAATTTCGATTCGCCGTAGGGATTGATGGGGCGTTGCGGCAAGTCTTCCGTCATGGGCACGCGATCGGGCGGGCCGTAAGTCGCGCACGTCGAGCTGAAGACGAACTTCTTCACTTTGACTTCGATGGCGGCGTTGAGGAGCGCGAGGCCGTTGACGACGTTGTTCTGAAAATATTTTGCGGGGTTGATCATGGACTCGCCGACGAGCGCGAAGGCGGCGAAATGCAGGATGGCTTCGGGTTGCGCGACTTTGACGGCGGCGAGGATATTTCCGGGTTCGTCCGGGCGGCCGTGAACGAAGGCCGCGCGTGGGTCGAGCGCGGAGCGATGGCCTTCGACGAGGCTGTCATAGACGGTGACCTTGTGGCCCGCGTTAAGCAGTTCTTCCACGCACACTGACCCGATATAGCCCGCGCCGCCGGTGACGAATACGTTCATGGCAAGAGGCTAGTCAGAATATTCGCGTGGCTTAAAGGGAAAAATAAAGGGAGGCGGGCGGGCGAGCGTAAGCGCGAGCCCAAATTAATCTGCCCGGTTGAAAAATGTCACGGCTCGCGAGTACGCTCGCCCTCCCATAGCTGTTCACGCGGCACGCAGTTCTGGCAACGGTTCGATTTCCCGGTCAATCAAAGAGGCTTTGGCATAGCGCACCAACCGCAGGTCGTAATCCGCTTGCAAGCCGGTCCACATTTCCGCGCTCGTTCCAAAATAGCGCGCAAGCCGCAAGGCCGTGTCCGCCGTGATCCCGCGTTTCTCCAAAACAATTTCATTGATGCGGCGGGGAGGCACATGCAGCGCTCGCGCCAAACCATTTTGCGTCAGTCCGCGCGGTTTCATATATTCTTCCAGCAAAATCTCACCGGGATGAATTGGTGGCAGTTTGTTTGGTTTCATAATTAGTGGTAATCAACAATTTCAACGTCAAATGCATCGGCATCCTGCCATAGAAAACAAATCCGCCATTGATCATTTACTCGTATGCTGTGCTGCCCTTTTCGTTTTTCCTGCAAGGCTTCCAAGTGATTTCCATAAGGGGATCGCAAATCATTTAAGGTTCGTGCTTGATTTAACAAAAGCAGCTTGCGCCGCGCCGGCCGCTGAATTTGCGGTGGCAATCGCCGATATGATTGATCGTTGAAAAGCAATTCGGTCTCTTTGCAGGCGAAACTGCGTATCATTGCCACGACTATAACGCTTACCGTTATACCTGTCAATATTTCCATTCTTAGCGGGGTAGATTAATTTGGGCTCGCGAGTACGCACGCCCTCCCATAGTATCTATCACCGCTTGAAAAATGAATTGAGGCCGGCGTTGTTTTTGGATCGGGACGGGACGTTGATCCAGGAGAAGGATCATTTGCACAAGGTCGCGGACGTGCGCATTTTCATCGGTGCGGCAGAGGCGTTGCGGAAATTGCGGGACGCGGGGTTTCTGCTGTTCATCATCACAAACCAATCGGGAGTCGGGCGCGGTTATTTCACGATGGACGACGTGAATGCCGTGCATCGGCATATTGCGGAGGAAGTGGCGAAGGAGGGCGTGCGCTTCGAGAAATATTATGTCGCGCCGGAATTGCCGGGGCAGCCGACGCGCGGGCGCAAGCCGTTGCCGCAATATTTGTATGATGCGCGGGATGAATTTGGGTTGGACCTCGCGCGAAGTTATATGATCGGGGATAAATTGATTGATTTGCAATGCGGGTGGAATGCGGGCGTGCGGAAAAGCATTTTGGTGCGGACGGGTTATGGCGCGGTCCTGGAGAAAAAAACGGGCGAGGAATTAAAAGAGGCGTTGGTGGTGGAGGGAATTGTGGGGGCGGTGGAGTGGATTATGCAGGATTTTAAACGCGGAGGCGCGGAGGCGCGGAGGTAGCAGATGAATGGGAGTTTAAAATCTGTGTTTAACCTCGGCTTCATCTGTGGCTAAATGTCGGGGATGAAAATTGTTGGCATTATTCCGGCCCGCTATGCTTCGACACGCTTTCCCGGCAAGCCGCTCGCGCTGATCGCGGGCAAGCCGCTCATCCAACACGTCGTCGAGCGCTGCCAGCTTGCGAAGTCGTTGAGCGAAGTCATCGTGGCGACGGACGATACGCGCATCTGGGAAGTGGCGCAGGATTTTTGCCGGACAGAGATGACTTCGCCCGATCATCCGAGCGGCACGGATCGTTTGGCGGAAGTCGTGCGCGGCTGCGAGTGCGATGCCATCATCAACATCCAGGGCGACGAACCGCTGATTGATCCGACGGTCATTGACGCCGTGGCGGGCGCACTTTCCGCCAATGAAATGTCCACCGCCGCCACGCGCATCCACGAGACGGGCGAATACGACAATGCGAATGTCGTAAAAGTCGTTGTCAACGCCGCCGGTCGCGCTTTATATTTTTCCCGGCGCACGATTCCGTATGTGCGTGATGCCGCCAGTCGTTCGGTTGCCGATCAACTGGCGGCCTTTCCAGTTTTGAAGCATATTGGCATCTACGGGTATCGGCGGGAGACATTGTTGAAGCTGGTGCAATGCCCGGTTTCGCCGCTCGAAAATGCGGAAAAGCTGGAGCAATTACGGGCGCTGGAAAACGGCATCGCGATTGCGGTCGTGCAGGTGAAATACGACAGCATCGGCGTGGATATGCCTGCGGACGTGGCGCGGGTGGAAGCGATTTTGAACAAGCGTTGACTATGAAATACATTTTTGTAACGGGTGGAGTGGTGAGTTCGCTGGGCAAAGGTCTCACGGCGGCGGCCTTGGGCACGCTGCTCGAAAACCGCGGGCTGCGCGTCACGCTGCAAAAGTTCGACCCTTACCTGAACGTGGACCCCGGCACGATGAGCCCGTATCAGCACGGCGAAGTTTATGTGCTGGATGACGGCGCGGAGACGGATCTTGATCTTGGGCATTACGAGCGCTTCACGAATGTCCAGCTTACCCGCATGAACAACCTGACCAGCGGGCAGGTTTACCAGACGGTGCTTGATAAGGAACGCCGGGGTGATTACCTCGGCAAGACGGTGCAGGTGATTCCGCACGTCACGGATGAAATTAAAAATCGCATTCATGCACTGGCGGAATCCGCGAAGGCGGATGTGACGATCATCGAGATCGGCGGCACGACGGGGGATATTGAAGGATTGCCGTTCCTCGAAGCGATTCGCGAACTCGCGCATGAAGTCGGGTACAGCAATGCCTTGTTTCTGCATGTGACTTACGTGCCGTTCATCAAGGCGGCGGGCGAGTTGAAGACGAAGCCTACGCAACAGTCGGTGGCGAAGCTGCGCGAAATCGGCATCGCGCCGCACATTCTGGTATGCCGCTGTGAATTTCCGCTCGACAAGGATTTGCGCCATAAGATTTCGATGTTCTGCAACGTGCCGTTTGAGGCGGTGATCGAGGAGAAGGACGTTGACCACAGCATTTATGAGTTGCCGCTGATTCTTCAGCGCGAGCGGCTCGATGATTTGGTTTGCCGCCAGTTGCATCTCGACGTGCCGGTGGCGAACATGGCGCACTGGCAGGAGATCATCCGCAAATTGATTGCGCCGCGGCATCGCGTCCGCATCGGCGTGGTCGGCAAATACATTGAATTGAACGACGCCTACAAATCGGTTTATGAAGCGATCATTCACGGCGGCATCGCGAACGATTGTGGCGTGGAAATCCACAAGGTGGATGCCGAGGCGATCGAACGCGAAGGCCCGGACAAAATTTTGAAGGGGCTGGGCGGCATCCTCGTGCCGGGCGGTTTCGGCGAACGCGGTATTGAGGGCAAAATCATGGCGGCGAAATATGCGCGCGAAAATAATGTGCCGTACTTGGGGCTTTGCCTGGGCATGCAGATCGCGACGATTGAATTCGCGCGCAACGTGCTCAAGCTGGAGAAGGCGCACTCGACAGAATTTGACGCGACGACTCCGCATCCCGTGATCGCGCTGCTGGATGAACAAAAGAAAGTCGCCAAGAAAGGCGGCACCATGCGGCTCGGTTCGCAGGCATGCCAGTTGGATGTCGGCACCGTCGCGGCGACGCTTTACGGCGCGTTCGTCATCAATGAGCGCCATCGGCATCGCTACGAATTCAACAACGCGTATCGCGACCGTTTTGCGAAGGCGGATTTTGTGTTCAGCGGCAATTCGGCGGATGGGAAATTGGTGGAAGTCATCGAACTGCCGAAGCATCCATTTTTCATTGCGTGCCAATTTCATCCCGAGTTCCACAGCAAGCCGCACAAGCCGCATCCGTTGTTTCGCGGATTTATTTCCGCTGCGCATAATTACATGCACAACCGCCCGTTTTGATTCGGGACCAGGGGAAAATCGGCGTCTAATCCTGACATGACAACCAGGGAGAGCTATTCGGACGCAATCAAGTTTCTCTACGATTTGCAGTTGTTCGGCACGGCGCTTGGGCTGGAGCGAGCGACGAAACTTGCGAAACTTGCGGGCGATCCGCAGCGGCATTTGCGCTTCATCCATGTCGCGGGCACGAATGGGAAAGGCTCGACCTGCGCGATGCTCGAGAGCATTTACCGCCACGCCGGCTTGCGCGTGGGATTGTTCACGTCGCCGCATCTCGTGGCGTTTGGCGAACGCATCCAGGTCAATCGCGAGATGATCAGTGAGGCGGACATCGTGCGATTGGTTGGCGAGATGAAGGCGCTGCTTGGGCAATTTGGCGCGGAGGAACATCCCACTTTTTTCGAAGTCGTCACCGTCATGGCGCTGAAATATTTTGCCGAGCAGAAATGCGATCTGGTGATTTGGGAAACCGGTTTGGGCGGGCGGCTCGATGCGACCAATATTGTGACACCGCTGGTCAGCGTTATCACGAACATCCAATTCGATCATCAGGCGTGGCTGGGCGATACGCTGGCGAAAATCGCGGCCGAAAAAGCGGGCATCATCAAGGCGCGTGTGCCGGTCGTGACGGCGGTGGATGAGCGCGAAGCCTTTCGGGTTTTGTTTGAAGTCGCGCGGCAAAATGAAGCGCCGTTCTGGCTGATCACGTGGACGCAAAGCGAGTTTCCGCCATTGAGAGGTTTGGAGTTGCCGCTGCTGGGCGAGCATCAACGGTTGAACGCGGCAGTCGCGACCTACGCCGTGCGCGCGGTGGGAAATCGAATTGCGGTGAGCGACGATGACATTCGCGCGGGTCTGCTGGCGGTGCGATGGCCGGGGCGGTTGCAGTTGATTGAGCGCGCGGGCGGCAAAAAGTTTTTGCTGGATGGCGCGCATAACATCGGCGGCGCGGAATCATTGCGGATGGCGTTGCAAACTTATTTCGCAACGCAAAGTCCAACGCTCGTGCTCGGCATGCTGCGGGACAAAGATTGCCGGGAGGTTTGCAATATTCTCGTGCCGCTGGCGAAACGGATTTTGCTGGCGCCGGTGCGGAGCCAGCGCACAGCGGCGGCCAATGAGTTGGCGAAAATGTGCCGTGAGGCAAATGCCTCAGCGGAAGTGATCGAAACGAATTCGCTGGCGGAGGCGTTGACGCTGGCGGAGCCGGATGAGTTTGTGGTGATCGCGGGTTCGCTTTATCTGATTGGCGAAGCGATGGAAATGTTTAAACTGGGGCCGTCCAAGTCCAGCGATGAGCGCGGCTTGAACGAATGGGGAACACGGGGGAACTGATATGAAAATATATAAATTATTAAATTCAGGCTCGCTGCTCGCCGCGGTAGTTGTATTGGGCGGTTGCGCGGGCCATATAACAGAAAGATCCATGCCCGCACTTCTTTATCCGGTCACCGCCCGCACCAATCAGGTGGATAATTATCACGGCACACTCGTGGCCGATCCGTATCGCTGGCTCGAGGACGACAATGCCGAAGCCACCAAAGCGTGGGTCGAGGCCGAGAACAAAGTGACGTTCGACTTCCTCGGAAAAATTCCCCAGCGCGCCGCGATCAAGCAGCGGCTTACGCAACTTTGGAATTATGAACGCTTCGGCGTGCCGATGAAACAGGGCGGACGCTATTTCATCACGCGCAACAACGGCCTGCAAAATCAGGCGGTGCTTTATACGATGACCTCGCTGGAGGCCGCGCCGGTTTTGTTGCTCGATCCGAACACGCTTTCCACCGATGGAACCGTATCGCTGGCCGGTTACTCAATCAGCGACGATGGGAACCTGATGGCTTACGGGCTGGCGCGCGCGGGTTCGGATTGGGAGGAGTGGCACGTGCGCGACGTGCGGACGGGGCAGGATTTGAAGGACGAAATTCATTGGGTGAAATTTTCCGGCGCTTCGTGGCGGAAGGACGGCGAGGGATTTTATTACAGCCGTTACGACGAACCGGCGGCGGGCAACGCGCTCAAGGGCGTGAACTATTTTCACAAACTTTATTACCATCGCCTTGGCACGCCGCAAGCGGATGATCATTTGATCTACCAGCGCCCGGATCACAAGGATTGGAATTTCAATGGCGGCGTCACCGATGACGGGCACTATCTGATCATTGACGCGTCGGAAGGCACGGACACGCGCAACCGGGTTTTTTATCTCGACCTGCAAAAACCGGGGAGCGAAGTCGTCGAGTTGTTGAACGAATTCGATGCGGCGTATCACTTCGTAGATAACGTCGGCACGGTTTTCTATTTCAACACGGACTTGAACGCGCCGCGCGGTCGCATCATCGCGATTGATATTGCGCAACCGGAGCGGGTGAACTGGCGGGAACTCGTGCCGCAATCGCCGGACCGGCTGGAAGGCGTGTCGCTGGTGGACGATCAATTTATCGCGACGTATCTGAAGGATGCACGGTCGGAGGTGAAAATTTTCAAACGTGATGGCGCGTTTATTCGCACGGTGGATTTGCCGGGGCTGGGAACAGTCGGCGGTTTTGGCGGCAAGCGCGGCGACACGGAAACTTTTTACGCTTTCACGAGTTTCACGACGCCCACGAGCATTTACCGGTATGATTTGACCGAGGAAAAAAGCTCGATCTTCAAGCAGCCGCACGTGGCGTTCTCGCCGGACGATTATGAGACGAAACAAATTTTTTATCACAGCAAAGACGGCACGCGCGTGCCGATGTTCATCACTTACAAAAAAGGACTGAAGCTGGACGGAAAAAATCCGACGTATCTTTATGGGTACGGCGGTTTCGACATCAGCATCACGCCGAGCTTCAGCCCGGCGACTCTCGATTGGATGGAGATGGGCGGCGTGTTTGCGGTGGCGAATATTCGCGGCGGCGGCGAATACGGCGAAGAGTGGCATCACGGCGGGATGAAATTGAAGAAGCAAAATGTGTTCGATGATTTCATCGCGGCGGCGGAATGGCTGATCGCGAATCATTACACGGAGACGCCCAAGCTGGCGATTGGCGGCGGGAGCAACGGCGGGTTGCTGGTGGGCGCGTGCCTGACGCAGCGGCCGGATTTATACGGCGCGGCGCTGCCTTCGGTGGGCGTGATGGACATGCTGCGGTTTCATAAATTCACGATCGGCTGGGCGTGGACTTCGGATTATGGGTCGTCGGACGACCCGGAATATTTTAAGACGTTGTATGCGTATTCGCCGCTGCATCACATCAAGCCGGGCACAAAATATCCGGCGACGTTGATCACGACGGGCGACCATGACGATCGCGTGGTGCCGGCGCATAGTTTTAAATTCGCGGCGACGTTGCAGGCGGCGCAGTCGGGCCCAAAACCGATTTTGATCCGCATCGAAACGCGGGCGGGACATGGCGCGGGAAAACCGACTTCAAAAGTGATCGAGGAATCGGCGGACAAGTGGGCGTTCCTGGTGGAGGAGCTTCACATGCACCCGGAAAATCTGGCGAAATGAGTCCGGTGACGGAAGTGAGGGCGGTGACGTTTGACGCGGGCGGGACGCTGATCCAGCCGTGGCCATCGGTCGGGCATGTTTATGCGGAAATCGCGGCGCGGCATGGGCATAAGTTTCCGGGGGCGTTGTTGGATCAGCGATTCGCGAAGGTGTGGCGCGGGTTGAAAAATTTCAATCATGGCCGTGACGAATGGGCGGCGCTGGTGGACCAGACGTTTTCGGGTTTGCTGGAGCCGTTGCCGAGCGAGACTTTTTTTTCGGAGTTGTATGATCGTTTTGCCGAGGCGGAAGCGTGGCGGATTTTTGACGATGCGAAACCGGCGCTCGACGCACTGGCGGCGCGAGGAATCGCACTGGCGATCATTTCGAATTGGGATGAGCGTTTGCGGCCATTGCTGGATAAGTTAAAACTCGCGAAATATTTTGATACAATCGTCATTTCGGCGGAGATCGGTTTTCCGAAACCTTCACCGGTGATTTTTGAGCATACGGCGAAGAAGCTGGGGCTGGCGCCGGAATTTATTTTGCACGTGGGAGACAGTTGCGAACACGACAAGGACGGAGCGGTGGCGTCGGGTTACCAGTATCGCGTGATTGACCGGCAACTGGAAGACCCGCGCGAGGGACATATCAAATCGCTGGCGGAGCTTTGGGAGGTTTAGGGAGACGCTGAGAAAGCCGAGTGTCAATTTCAATTTTTAAGGCTGGAAGAAAATCTGTTCGGTATCAGTTGCACGTGCAGATTCTGCACTGGGTTTGACATCCGGAGTCAGGCTCGTCTTGAATTTTTCATTGTCCGTTGCCACAGCCCGTGTTATCGGACGGACATGAAAGTTTCACAAGAAACCATCATCAAGGGCCGTGCAAAATTCTCCCGAGGAAGGTCGTCGTTCGTGGTGATTTTCGGGGTGATGCTGGTGGTCTTCGGTGTGATTTTGATCACGATTGGCCACGACGTTGTCGGGCAAAGATCGTATGATATGCCTTGGAAGGCGTCGCGCAGCGTTTTCGCTGGGCTCGGCACTATCCAGTCAACAAGCGGAGTCGCACACTTTCAGAGCAGCAACGCGGTGCGCATGGGCGTGGGTTTTGCGCTGTTTGGAGCGTTGCTGGCGCTTTGGGGGGTAATAGTTCTCTGGGACGTGTTCCGTCCGTCGAGGCCGGAGGTAGAAAAAACTGCAAGGCCGCAGGGCGCCGGTTTGGTACTGGGCATTGCCTCGCTCATCATGCTCGTGGCGGCTCAAGCGTGTTTTTTTCCAGTGTGGCAGACCGAGGGGCTTGTGTTCTGGTGCATAGTTGTGGGAATGCCAGTGATTACCGGATTGTTCAAGCGAGCGGGAAAAACCGGATGGGGAGGGCGGCTATTTATCGCGTTGGTTGTCCTCGCGGTCCTGATCCCCGCTCCGAGAATATCATTTGCGGTTGTGACGGGCATTTTCGGCAGCCTTTTTTGCATCGCGCATCTTATGTTTCTTTTCCCTGACTTTTGTTCGGAAGAAGACCGTCCATCGGGCCATAACTGTTCATCTGGTGCGACGCTGCTGTAATCGCGAGCAGCAGCCTATCTAAAAACGGGGCGATCAAGCCGCGTTTCTGCCGGCTATCGCTGTGCCGATGGCGAGGTCAAATGCCTTCGCCTCCGTGTAGATGAACATTTTCTCTTCCACCTCGGCAAAGCGCCGGACGAAACTTGCTGTCAGACGAATAAAGCGGGAACCGCACAATATGTGAACGGCGTCCAGCTTCGTGCGATTCTCCTGTATCCAATATGCCCACGTGGCGCTGACTTCCACGGACGCTCCAGGCACTTTTCGACCGTCCACGAACAAGGTCATTGAGTCCCGTTGGGCCAAGTATTCGGAAAGAGCTTTTACCGGGGCATCGCCGAATTCGCCGACATCATGCCCATGAAAAGTAGCGAGGCAAACACCGAGCGTGGGAAAGGTGATGCGCAGCTTACAATGAATGCCCTCAAAGACTAATTGCTCGCGCTCATCATTTGAGAGAACAGTCATGGGGAATACACTTTCATAATCGGCTTAGCAGTTCAATCTTGCTTTGGCGAAATGTTTTTGGGGATTAGATTTTGGAAAAATCGCGGCGTGAATTAAAAAGCCAGGCTCCTCCTCACCCCGGCCCTCTCCTCCAATTCGCGGAGGCGAGGGAATGAATGGCTTTAGGTTTGGTTATGCGGCGGGTGCGGGTGGCTGCGCTTTTTTAGTCACGGCTCGCGAGTACGCTCGCCCTCCCAGTATAGTTTTTGATCAGACGGTGGTGACTTCGGGGTGTTGCCAGGGGGCGCGGTAGGGGCGGCGGAGGAGTTGGTTGGCGTCGTCGTCGTTGAGAATTTTGCCGGTGGTGGCGTCCCACGCGAGGGTGCGGTTGAGCTTCATGGAAAGATTGGCGAGGATGCAGGTGGCGCTGGAGATGTAGCCTTCCTCGATGTCCGCGACGGGGCGTCCGCGGGTGGCGATGCAACTCAGCAAATCTTTCATGTGATAGCGAACGGCGGGGGCGACGTGTTTCTCCAAATCCTTTTCGGTTTTGTCTTCGGGATATTGTTCCAACTCGAACGTGACGTCTTTGTGAATGGTTTCGCCGCCGTTGTGGGGGATGAAATCATAACTCCACACGCTGGTTTTTAAGGTGCCTTTGTCGCCGTAGAAAATTGCGGCCCACGGATATTTGGGATCGGGCGCTTCGCCCCAGGTGCGGTGCTGCCAGACCATTTGCAGGTCGCCGTAATCGAAGGTGGCGGTTTGGGTATCGGCGATGTTGGCCTTGCTGGCTTTGCTCATGATGATGCCGCCGGAGGAACTGACGGTCTTCGGCCAGCCGAGGTCGAGCATCCAGCGGGCGAGGTCGAGCATGTGGACGCACATATCGCCGACGGTTCCGTTGCCGTATTCCATGAATTGCCGCCAGTTGCGCGGATGGATCATGCGGTTGAACGGGCGCATGGGGGCGGGGCCGGTCCACATTTCGTAATTCAAATAATCGGGCGGGGCGATGTCGGGCGGGTTGTCGTTCGGATTTTTGCCGTAGTAACAGCAGAGTTCGACGTGGCCGATTTTTCCGAGTTTGCCGGTCTTGATGATGTTCTCGCGCGCCTCGATCAAGTGGGGTGTGCTGCGGCGTTGCGTGCCGACCTGGACGACGCGGCCGTGTTTACGCGCGGCGGCGAGCATGGCCTGGCCTTCGACGATGTCCGCGCTGACGGGTTTTTGAACGTAAATATCCGCGCCGGATTGAACGGCGGCGATCATCGCGAGGGCGTGCCAGTGGTCGGGCGTGCCGATGAGGACGACGTCGAGATCTTTTTCGCGGAGCATGTCGCGGTAATCGCCGTAGGTTCGCGGTTTCTTTTTTGAAAGCTGGCGTGAGGCGACGAGGTCGGCGGCGTTGCCGAGCATTTGGGAATCCACGTCGCAGAGGGAAACGACTTCGACGGGGGCGACCTGGATGAGGCGCAGGAGATCAATTTTGCCATACCAGCCGCAGCCGATGAGGCCGACGCGTTTTTTCTGATCGGCGAAGTCAGCGGCGTAATTGGTGAGGGTGGAAAGCGCGAGGCCGGCCGCGCCTGCCTGGAGGAATTTTCGCCGGTTCATGGAGGGAGTGTGAAATGGGTGGGGAAGTTCGTCAAGGGTTGGGAAGTGTGGAGTGCGGAGTGCGGAGTGCGGAATTGGGGATGGTGTGTGTGGAAGTTGGGATTGAGGGCGTACGCGACGGGGTGATGTGCGGGTTTGCCTCGCTGCGCTCGGATAGTTTTTTTGCGCGGAGGGTGAAATCCCTCGGCTGACGCCGAGGGTTAATGAGAAGCGGTGGGTTTGGCGGGTCTATGGACAGGTTGTGAGCGGCAATCTTTTTTTGAGTTGCTGCGGGTCGCAGACCCGCGGTCCGCAGGGAAAGGTTGTAGTTGTGTCTTGAAACGGCGGGGGGATTGGGCGCAGGATGAGGGTTTATCACGGTGAATTTTTTATGGCGGATTTGAGGCCTTTTGAACGGGTGAATGTTTTGGGTGTGGGCTTGAGCGCGATCAATTTGAAGCTCGCGCTCTTGGCTATCGCGCGGGCGCTCAAGGAGAAAACCAAGGGCTATATTTGCGTGACGGGCGTGCATGGGGTGATGGAATCGCAGAAGGACGCGAAGTTGCGCGGGATTTTGAATCGCTCGTTTTTAAATACGCCAGATGGCATGCCGATGGTGTGGATGGGCAAGCTCAATGGGCATCGCGAAATGGATCGGGTGTATGGGCCAGACCTGATGCTGATGGTGTGTGAGTTCGCGCGGGACAATGGTTACAGCCATTTTCTGTATGGCGGCGGGCCGGGATTGGCGGAGGAGTTGAAGGGGAGTTTGGAGAAAAAATTTCCGGGGATAAAAATCGCGGGGACTTACACGCCGCCGTTTCGGCCGTTGAATGACGCGGAGGAGAAGGATTTGATTCGCATGGTGAATGACGCGAAGCCGGACATCATTTGGGTGGGCTTGAGCACGCCGAAGCAGGAACGGTTCATGGCGCAGTACCAGGATAAATTCGCGGCGACGCTGATGTTCGGCGTGGGGGCGGCGTTTGATTTTCACGCGGGCCGGGTGAAGCAGGCGCCGCGGTGGATGCAACGGAGCGGGCTGGAATGGTTTTTTCGTTTGTGCTGCGAGCCGAAGCGTTTGTGGCGTCGGTATTTTAGGAATAATCCGTTGTTTGCGTGGGGGGTTTTTTGCCAGTGGACGGGGTTGAAGAAGTATGTGGTGGAGTAGGAGGGAAGTTTTCAGTTTCAAGTTTTCAGTTTTCAGTTGGGAAAAGTGAATGGTTGGGTGACTTGAGGCGGGAGGCGCGGGAAACCGCTGAAGCGGTTTGGGTTCTTTATTGCGGTGGTTCCACGTGAGGATTTCTTTCGTCCCTGCGGGACTTGAGTTGAACGGGATTAAAACCCACCACTAAAGTGGTGGGCAAATATCTGTCGTCCCTATGGGACTTCGGACGGCGGAGCGGCAGCTCCGCCCTACCAAGTTAGTGGAAGGGGTGGCGGCGCGGTTGCGCCGCGGGGGATTGGTCGCGCTCGGCGCTCCGCGACTGCGGCTAATTTTCGTCAACTCCTATTCGATACGGAAATTTTTAGGCCAAACTTTTGGTGAGTTGGGTCAGGCGGGTGACGGATTCGTTGATGTGGCGGGCGTGGGCGAGGACGGTTTCGGGCGGCAGGGCGGAGTATTCGCGGATCATGGCGGCGGTGAGGCCCATGATGCCGTCGAGCGGGCCGGTTATTTCCTGGGTGAGGAGGTGGACGACGTCGGTGCGCAATTTATCGGCGCGTTTGTACATTTCCGATTTCAATTCGGATTGGCGCGCGAGGCGGATGGTGACGGCTTCGAGGAGTTCTTCGGGCGCGAACGGTTTGGTGAGGTAATCGTCCGCGCCGGAGGACATGCCGCGGCGAAAATCGTGGCGGTCCATCGCGGCGGTGAGAAAAATAAAGGGCGTGCTCGCGAGCACGGGATGTTCGCGAATGGCGGCGAGGGTGCGGTAGCCATCCATGCCGGGCATGCGGACATCGCAGATGATGAGGTCGGGCGGTTGGGCGAGGGCGAGTTGAAGGCCGGTTTCGCCGTCGGTGGCTTCGCGGGTGGCGAAGCCGAAATTGTGGAGGGTTTCGACGACGACGGAACGGATGTCGTTGGTGTCATCAATGACTAAAATATTCGGCATATAAAAATCAGTCTAACTGTTCCTCGCCGGGTTGTGGGCGCAAGTGCTTACCACGAAGCATGCCAACGGTTCGGGGGAGTAGAATATGTCGGATTTTGTGGACATTGGGTTTTGGGGTGCATAGTTGTGGAGTGGAGTTTGTCTCGAATTAGGACTGGTCTGATCCTATTTGAACCGCGGAGGCGCGGAGAAAGAAGCGCAGGTATGATATTTCAATCTGAGACGAGCGAGTTTTGTGTGGCTTGAGGTTTTGGCGGATGTCGGTAGTGTGGTGGCGGCTGAGTGGCCGAATGGAATGGAACGAGATTTTTCTACGTTGTGGGACGAGTTGTTTAGCACGAATACGCTTTATGGCGATATTTTGTGGGCGGTGGTCATTGGATTTATCGCGTGGTCGGTGGGGCGGGCGTCGGGTTTGATGTTTCAACGGATGCAGCAGCATCCGAAATATATGCCGTCGGACCGGACGGCGATCGGGTTTCTGGCGCAGTTCGCGCGGTTGTGCATTTACATGTTCGCGTTCGTGACGTGGGCGCAACTCATCCCGGCGTTGAAGGGGATCGGCACGGCGTGGCTGGCGAGCGTGGGGGTGGTGTCGGTGGTGCTGGGTCTCGCGGCGCAAAATACTTTGGGGAATCTGATCGCGGGGATCGCGCTGATATTGTATCGCCCGTTCAACATTGGCGACCGGTTGCAGGTGACGGCGCCGTCGGGTTTGGAAACGGGGATCGTGGAGAGTTTGAATTTGGGTTACACGGTGTTGCGGACGGCGGACAACCGGCGCATCGTGATTCCGAACAGCGCGATGGCGAGCCAGACTTCGGTGAATCTTTCGCTGACGGATGAGCGGACGATTTGCCTGGTTCCGTTTCGGTTGACGCACGAGGCGGATGTGGATAAGGCGCGAAAGATTCTGGTGGATCTGGCGAATCAAACTCAGCGGGTGTTGGAGGTGCAGAGTTGTCCGATGACGGATTTGAGCAGCACGAGTGTGACGCTGACGTTGCGGGTATGGGTCGCGGACCCGAAGGCGGCGACGGAGGTGAAGAATGAATTGTTGGAGGCGGGGAAGCGGAAGTTTGGGGAGGCGGGGGTGGAGTTGTTTAGGTTTAAGGGGGTGTAGGGGTTTAGTTTGAAAGATCAATCATCAATTAAATCGATCGGGCTCCGATTAGTCATCGGTATTATTTTATTATTGGGTTTCGTTTTTTCTAATTTTATTTGGCCGTGGTGGCCGCCTAATTGGATTGAGCGGCGTGAGCAACGAGAAATAGTTACGGCGCGAGTTCAGTCGGCTGGAGGATGGGATGCGATCCGGCAAGGTTGTATTAGTTTGGCGGTTCAGAATACGAATGGCTTTTTTTCGCATCTGCCGGACACAAATAGGTTGCCGCCGTCCATTGCCGCGCTCGCGCCATCCTATATTGAATACCTACCTGAGCGAGGGTGCGTAAGGCTCACTATTTTCGGCATGCATCGAACTGGCGGGCATTCGACTCCCTATTTTGCCCTTGAGGTTGACACGTCATCTAAAAGTCTGGAACACATTCCGGGTTCTGGATATAGCGGCGGTGGTGTGATTGGAAATTACTACTCAACTTACCGTCAGATTGCGGACGGAGTGTATGAGGTTTATTAAGGAAAGAAACAGGGCGAAGGCTGGTCGGAATGTGTGAGGTGTGTGAAAGGGCGGTAAACGCGCCTTGAGGCGCGCCTCGCTTCGCTCTATATAGTGGGTAATTTTTTTGGCGACTAACTTATAAAGTCATGCTTTTGTATTTTGTAATAATGTTTTTTTTCCCGATTGCTCTGCTGGCTATCTTAACATTCGGGCTTATGAGGCTCTTGTGTACGCGCGGGCCAGGTAATATTATTCCCGGTCTATTGTTTGGTTTGCCGACGATTTACTTATGTTTTTCGTATCTGACTTTTTGGATGGTAACCGATGGTTATGCAGTAGGGAGTCTTGCAATTCCACTTTTAATTATTGGCGGGTTGGTGGTGTGGCGGGGCTTTCGCACTGGCCGGAAACGCAGGGATATTTTTTCAGCGGTGGTTATATTCGGTTGTTTAATTGCAGGTAGTTTTGTGGCTATTGAGTGTCCTGAAATTGCGAGGACAATGTTTTTGCCGTTTTTTCTGTAGGTAATAAACAGAGCAACGCAAATGCGAGCGGTAACAAAGCAAAGAGACTAGAGCGTATCTGCTGACTATTTCTATGTCGGCTAAGCTATCGGCTGGCAACGGTAAACTCGAGAAACGGTTAAAACCGTTTCTTATATGCGCGCGCGACGTTTTTCCCCCAACTGAAGTTGGGGGTTAATGAGAAGCGTTGGGCGAGTGGGTGAGCAGTAGTTCCAGATGGAAATTTCTTTCGTCCCTGCGGGACTTGGTTTGTAAGGAATTTGGACCCAGCCATAAATGGCTGGGCTAAGGTCGGTCGTCCCTGGCGGGACTTTGAGGGCGGGATGGGATGGGAGTTTTGTGGCGGTTGGTGGTGTACGGGCTTGCTTCGCTGCGCTCGGGATAGTTTTTGGGATTGATGGCTGTTTCTCTGGGCTGAAGCCGGAGTTAATGAGAAGCGGTGGAGGCCGCTTGGGTGTTTGCGTCTATTGATGGCGAGAAGGCTCGCACTACATAATAGTAAAGACCAAGTAGCTGGTTCGGGAACGGGGTTTGGTGAAAAGACGATTGAATCGAGATTCAAGCCATTATCAGCGCCAAATCCTTGCAGAGCACTGGGAACAGTAAATTTAAGTTCTTGTACAGTTCCTGCCAAAGCAGAAATATTCGCACCATACAAAGTATAATTTGGACTGTTAAGAACCGGTCCGGTTGCTATGGCATAAAAGGTTATGTTTTCACCTCCCAACGATAGAAGCACCGGTCCTTGTGAAGGATCCAACACGGCCTTGAACTGAATTGACATCGTTCCGGCCGGCACCAAACCAGTCTGACTAATAGAAGCGTCAAGGGCTGTCACTCCTCCTTGCAGAATAACACCAAAATTTCCTTCGATACAATTAACGCCATAAGGATCGTTTGATCCTATCAGCGTTACGGCGGTAGATCCCAACGACTCATCATCATAGTTAATTTGAGACTGCTGGGCGGATCCGAATTGCATGGTCCAGCCGGGAAGGGCGATTCCGACCGCCAATAGAGACGGTTGGTTGTTAGGAACGATTTTCGCCGATTCAAAGTCGAGGTTTTGAAAAGCACCTTGACCGGCGGAACGTAAGGCTGGGGAAATTATTGCGACCAGCATGCCAAGAAAAATTGGTTTCATGCTGATCACGTTGATGGTTTAGAGTTCACTTTTTATTATTTCAATCGCCTGATGGCGAGAAGGCTCGCACTGCATAGTAGCAAAGACCAAATGGTTGGTTCGGGAACGGCGTTTGGTGAAAAGACGATTGAATCGACGGGAAAGCCGTTGAAGGCATCGGTGGGAGTAGGCAAAGCGCTAATGGCTAACTCTTGGGTGGTGCCGATTAGTCCGGTCGGAATCACGCCGCCGTATAAGGTGTAGTTTGGATTTTCGGCCAATGGGCTCATCGTAATTTCCTGACCGCCCAAGGTGACTTCATATCCGGTAGTGCCCGGGCCGAATTTCATCTGGATTGATTTCGCAGTGGAAGGCACAAAACCAGTTTGTTCTATGGTGGCGGGCACATGAGTTCCAGAGCCGCCCGCTTGAAGGACAGCGGTATAGTTTCCTTCTATGACTCCGCCGGGCCCATTTCCGAAGTTTGGTCCGAGAATATCAACTTCCGGGTCGCCGGTGCTCGCATTGTTTTGCAAAACTTGCGATGCCTGGGAGGAACCGAGGAAAACTGTCCAGCCTGGAAGCGCTGCACTTACGGGAACAAAGCTTCCAACTTGACCTTGCGGAATGGGTGATAAATTGGCGGATTCGAAACCTAGATTTTGAAAGGTGCCTTGGCCGCTGCAACACGATACGGAGAAGGTTATCGCAATCAAAATACAAAGATAAGTTGATTTCATTTAAAGCACCTCGGTGTTGGCGTTAGTTTGCGCCGGTTAAGCATTTGGTGAAAGGAAATTCTTCACGTTTGGGGATGGCACGCGGCGGAGGAACGATGGGAGGTATGAAAGGGCGGTAAACGCGCTTTGAGGCGCGCCTCGCTTCGCTCTATATAGTGGGTAATTTTTTTGGTTGATCCCAGGGTTGGCTCGGGGCGAGCCAACCCTGGGCTTTGTTGCAGAACTTCGTTGAAGTTCTCGGAGGGGGGCTCAAAAACCTGTAGCGCGAAGCGTGGGCCGGTTGTCAGGTAGAATTTGTAGTTGGCGAATGTGTGGCGTCTTTTTAATTCGGAGGGTTCTTTCGTCCTTAGCAGGACTTAATTTGTAAGGAACTTGCACCCAGCCATAAATGGCTGGGCTAAGGTCGGCCGTCCCTGGCGGGACTTCAGAGGAGCGCGACTCGGCTCTGCCTTACGGATGAGGTGGTTTGGGTTTTAAATGAAAGTTCGCGATCGTGGACAGTGAAAATTTTTAACGGGGGGAAGGCGGGAGGTTGCGTGGGCGGATTCGGTTGGTGGGTGGCTGGGGCATGGGGGGCATTTGGAGGTTGGTCAGCTTGGGCAGGTAGCGGCGCAGGCGGTAGAGTCCGCCTTGGGTGGGGAGGGGCTGGGTGACGGTGACGGTGGCGTTGTTGGTGTGGTAGAGGGCGGGGTCTATGGATTGCCAGTCGCCGGTGTCGGCGGGTTGCTGGGTCATGAGTTCCCAAGTGCCCGGGATTTTGGGCCAGGAGATGGTTACGTTGTTGCCGCTGAGGGTGGCGCTGAGGTGCAGGTTGTGGCTGCCGCCGGATAGGAAGGGACTCTTTTCTGCGTTGACGGCGGTGGCGAAGGCAAGCACGGTCAGGAGGCGGACGATTCGGCTGGTGTGGGTTGAAAACATGATCGGATAATCAAGGTATTGGGGATTGGGTTTCAAGTTTCAAGTTTTCAGTTTTCAGCGGGACCACCTCTCCCCGACCCTCTCCCCCGCGGGCGGCGGCGGAGAGGGGGAAGATGGGAACGAGAAGTTTTATGTTTTAAGTTTCAGGTTTTTGTAAATTAAAAATTAAAAATTTAAAATGCAAAATTGGGAATGGGACTCGCGAGGGTTGGGTATGGTTAATGGGGAGTTTCAAGTTTTTGGTTTTCAGTGGGGACCACCTCTCCCCGGCCCTCTCCCCCGCGGACGGTGGCGGAGAGGGGGAAGATGGGAACGAGAAGTTTTATGTTTTAAGTTTCAGGTTTTTATAAATTAAAAATTTAAAAATTAAAAATTAAAAATGTAAAATTGGGAATGGGGGCAGAAGTTTCAAGTTTTCAGTTTTTGGTTTTGTGTAAAAAATCTGAGGAATGTTTCTTTCGGCGATTATAGACAGGGAGTTGCGAATTGCGCTGCGGAAGAATCGCGTGGTGAGGACGCGGCTCATGACGGCGGGTTCGGGGGTGGTGGTGGTGTGTTTGTTTCTGTTGTTTTCCGGGTTGATGGGGTCGCGCGGGCCGGGAAGTGCGTTGCATCGGATTTTATTTTTTGGCGGGCTTTATTTGTCACTGTTGCCGGCGTTGCGGATCAGTGTGGGTTTGTTCAGCGACGAGCGGCGCAATCAGACTTTGGAGTTGTTGTATCTGACGGGCATTGGCGCGTGGGAATTGTTTTTGGGAAAGTTGCTGGGGGGATTGCTGGTGGCGTCGTCGGATTTGCTGGCGCTGATGCCGATGCTGGCGGTGCCGTTTTTTAGCGGCGGTTTGTCGGCGAATTTATTTGTGGCGACGATTGCGTGCTGGCCGGCGTTGTTGTTGTTCACGGTGGCAGTGGGGGTGGTGGGGTCGGTTTTGTGCCGGGAGGATGGGGCGGCGTTTGTTTGCGCGGTGGTGGTTGGGGTGGTGATTTGCGTGGCGGTTCCGCTGCCGTATTATTGCGGGATTTTCACGTCGGGCCTGGCGCCGTTTTCAGCGCGCTGGTTGTGTTTGAGCCCGGCGTACGGGGCGTATTTGGTGGGGATGAATTTTTACGGGGGAACGGTGGGGAGGTTTTGGCTGGCGACGGGGGTGAGCCTGGGGTGGACGTTGTTGTGCCTGGGGTTCGCGGCGGTGTGGCTGAATGGGCATTGGCGGGACACGGAGGCGCGGGATTTGGCGGTGGGCGGCTGGCGCGGGAAATGGATGGGGCTGACGCGGGGTTCGGTGGCGTGGCGGGCGAGGGTGCGGCGGCGCGCGCTGGCGGAAAACGCGTTTCAATGGCTGGCGGAACAGGATAGGCGTCCGGTGCTGCTGGTGTGGGGGTTTGTGGGGGTTCTCGCGGGATTGTGGCTGGTGGCGTGGTCGGCGTGGCCGGATTTTTGGGGAAAGCCGATCGGTTTTTATGTGACGACGGCGATGGCGTTGGCGGGAATCGGATTGGTCGAAACATACGCGGCGGCGCGGGCGATTGGAATTGAGCGGAGGCAGGGGTCGCTGGAGTTATTGCTGACGACGAGCTTGACGCCGGAGGATGTGGTCGAGGGGCAGGTGGCGGCGACGCGGGCGCAGTTCCGGCCGGTGCGCACGGCGATGCTGGGATTGTGCGTGGCGATGACGATTGGGGGATTGCTGTTGCGTCCGTTGACGATGACGGCGGTGATTTCCTATTTACTGGTGTGGAGTTTTTTTTACATGTTGTGTTTGAAATTTACGACCGACAAAATTTTCGTGGGGATGTGGGTGGGCTTGAATACGGGCAGGCCGATCATGGCGGTGGTTCGGCGGAGGAAGAATCAATTTCAATGGTGGTATTGGATTTTTTGGGTGGGAAATTTTGGGAGCCTGCTGACGTGGCTGCGATTGAATCGTTTTCCGACGGGGTCCATCGCGGAACTTTTGGTTGTGGGATTGATGACACTGGTGGTGGTGGCTTTAGTCATAGCGCGCAAATTTTCGCCAGTGGCCACACCGCTGAGAGGGCGGTTGCTGAATGAAATGCGTTCCATCGCGCGGACGCCCTTGCCGGACTCGAACGATCCGGCTTTGCGAAAATGGACGGTGGAGGAACGAGCGCCGGTGACGCTGTCGGCGCGAAGTTATTTCGAGCGAGCATTGACGCTCATGGGGCGAAAGCTCGGACGGCGCTGGGGGCAGTTGCAATATCGTTTGCGGGGACGGTCGTGAGGCGGCCCGCCGTGGAATTATCGGCTTGAATAAATTTGCGCAGTGCTTATGTTGCGCGGCTCTAATACAAGATCAAATATGAGTTCTGGAAAAATTGTCGTTTGCGGTGGCGGTGGATTTATTGGCGGACATTTGGTCGCGGATTTGTTGCGCCAGGGACACAAGGACATCCGGTCGGTGGATCTCAAGCCGATGAAGGAATGGTATCAGGTTTTTCCAAACGTGGAAAATCTGGTGCTGGATCTGGGAGAAAAAGCGGCCTGCGAAAAAGCGCTGGAAGGCGCGCACACCGTTTATAATCTTGCCGCCGACATGGGTGGAATGGGCTTCATCGAAAACAATAAAGCGCTTTGCATGCTGACGGTTTTGATCAACACGCATCTTTGCATGGCGGCAAAACTTCATGGCGTGAAGCGATTTTTTTATGCGTCGTCGGCTTGCGTCTATGCGGCAGACAAGCAGACCAACGCCGACGTGACGGCGTTGAAAGAAGGCGATGCTTATCCCGCGATGCCCGAAGACGGTTACGGCTGGGAAAAACTTTTCAGCGAACGCATGTGCCGGCATTTCCGCGAAGACTTTGGTTTGGCCACGCGCATCGCGCGTTTTCATAATGTCTATGGGCCGTACGGCACTTACGATGGCGGGCGCGAGAAGGCGCCGGCGGCGGTTTGCCGCAAAGTGATCACGGCGAAATTGAGCGGCAAGCATGAGATTGAAATCTGGGGCGACGGCCAGCAGACGCGCAGCTTCATGTATATTGACGATTGCTTGAAAGGGACGCAGGCGATTTTGGCGAGCGATATTTTGGAGCCGATCAATTTGGGGAGCAGCGAATTGGTTTCGATCAATGGGCTGGTGGACATCGTGGAAGGCATCGCGGGCATCAAGCTCAAGCGTTTGTATAATTTAAGCGCGCCCAAAGGTGTGAAAGGCCGCAACAGCGACAATACGCTGATCAAAAAATACCTGGGCTGGGAGCCGAGCGTGCGTTTGCGCGACGGGCTGGAGAAAACATACAACTGGATTTACGGCGAGATGACGAAGAAGTAATTCGACGGTGACGTTTTACTAATGAACAACGCGTTCGATCCGGCCGATCTTCGTCGGCGGAAATGCGGACGCGTCAGGATTTGGCCAAGGAAGGCTGGACGTGATGATTTGCTGTCGTCTCTTGCCACTGTTTCTTGAAAGCCATGATTTTGCAAAAACGCTCAACTTCATGTGATCTTTGTTTGATGATCGCCATCGGCATGGGCGATAGCCTTTGCAGTCCGCGAATTTGATTGAGTAACTCACTCAAATTATGGTCTAAATAGCACCGATAACCGAATGGATAAGAAAGACAATACAGTTGCGCCAGCTCCAAGCTTTTTGGAAGAATTGACGGACAGCTGGCACCAGCTTCCGAATAAGTCGCTGTTTTTCCCGCTGCTGCTGGTGTGGCTGTTGGTATTTCAGTTTTATGGCAATGCGACCTTCGGTTACATCAACTCGGCATCGCTGCTTTATTGGATGTGGTTTACTTATAATAATCCGATGGCACACGGCGAAGATGGCCACGGCAATTTGATTCCATTTCTGGTACTGGGTTTGTTCTGGATGAAACGCAAGGAACTGCTGGTGCTACCGAATCGTGCCTGGTGGCCGGGCGTATTCATGCTGGCTGGAGCGGTGTTGCTTCACATGGCATCGTATGTCATTCAGCAGCCGAAATTATCCATCGTGGCGATGTTCGGGGGCATCTATGCGTTGATGGGAATGGCATGGGGTCCACAATGGCTGCGGAAAAGTGTTTTTCCATTTTTTCTGTTCATGTTCAGCATTCCGATTTCTTCATCGGGCGAGTCAATCACGGTGCCGCTGCGGTTGGCGGTCAGCAAGATCGTGCAAGTCATCAGCCAAAACATTCTGGGATTGGACGTGCAGCGCGAGGGGAATTTATTGTTCAACGCGGCGCACACTTATAGTTACGAAGTGGCCGCCGCCTGCAGTGGACTGCAAAGTTTATTGGCGATCTTCGCGCTGGCCACCATTTACGCGTTCCTTTATTTGGACAAGTCGTGGAAGCGGGTGTTGATGATCGCGATGGCTTTGCCGCTGGCGATGTTGAGCAATGTGGTGCGCCTGATGTGCGTCATCGTGGCCGCGGAATTGTATGGCCAAAAAGGCGGGAATTACGTGCATGATAATTTCTTTTTCAGCATGCTTCCTTATGTGCCGGCCATTATCGGCGTGATGTTCCTTGGCCGCTGGCTACAAGGCAACGAACCTCAAGAGCCCACCGATTTAACTCCCAGGACCGCATGAACAAACAAGCACGCATCATGTTCGGAATTGCGCTGATGATGATGGTCATGGCTAGCACGCTGCTGAAATCCTTGAAAGGCCATCAAAAGCTGGGAGCGCCTGGATTGATTACGTCGGTCATTCCCGATAGCAAGCGGTTGAAAGTTTTTCTCCCGGAGAAAGTGCTCGATTACGATTCCATCATGGTTCCGACGGACACCAATGTGCTCGAAGGCTTGCCCCATGACACCAGCTTTGCCCAGCGCCGATTTTTGAGCCCAGACAAGAATAGCATGATGCTGCTCAATGTGGTTTTAATGGGCGCAGACCGCACCAGCATTCACAAGCCGCAATTCTGCCTGGCCGGCAGCGGATGGGACATTGACGCCTCAGAATCACATAGCGATACCGTGCGCGTGGAGAGTCCGCATCCTTATGATTTGCCGGTGATGCGCCTGCTGAGCACGCGGCTTACCAAAGGCACGGGTGAGGACAGCAAACGGATTCGCGGCATTTACGTTTACTGGTTCGTGGCCGACCATGACCTGACCTCGAGCCATGTTTCACGCATGTGGAAAACCACCACGCATCTGCTTCGCACCGGGGAATTGGAACGCTGGGCTTATGTGAGTTGTTTCTCGGTTTGCTGGCCGGGTGAAGAAGAGGCGACTTATGCGCGCATGAAGAAATTCATTGCGGACGCAGTGCCGAAGTTTCAACTGTCGGCGGGCCCGCAAGTGGCCGCGCGCGAGCCGGAGCAAACGGCATCGCGATAACAGTGAATAATTTTAGCGCTTCGGGAACGAAGGTGCAACCAACGGATATTTGGTTGCACCCGGCGAGCCGATTGGCTACGGATGTATTTTAGAAACTGACAGAAAGCGAAAAAAATGCTGCGGCGCCATCGCCAGATAAAAACGCAAATCCAACAGGCCATTGATGCCGGCTTGTTTGGCGTCGGCTTCTGGATCGCATGGCTGTTGCGATCCAACCCGGACATCATGGCGTACCTGGGGCTCAACCCGGTCCATAGTTTCGGTTCGTACTTCTGGCTTTATTTCGTATTGATTTTCTCGGGCCCGCTGGTGCTGGAAGCGCAGGGATTTTACGACCGGCCGTTGCTCTCACCGCGGCGTGCGATGCTTTGGCCGTTGTTCAAAGGCTGTCTGATTTCCACCGTCTGTCTCATCATCGTGATCTTTTTCCTGCGCCTGGAACTGGCGCGCGCCATCGCGATCATGTTCGGCTTGATCACCTTCTGCCTGATCCTGTTGAAGGAAGAACTGGCGCGGGTGGGGCTGCGAAGCAAGTTTGCGCAATCCCAGTTGCAACGGCGGTTCATCCTGGTCGGCACGCCGGACGAGACGGCCCGGATGCGCGAAGATTTGACGGTTACGAATGAGGATGGCGTGGTGGTCTTCGCGGAATTGGACCTCAATCAAAGTTCGGTGGACCATCTGAGCGATTTGCTGCATGAACATTCGGCCAACGGTGTCATTCTGAGCGCGCGGCATAATTATTTCGAAAAAGTAGAGAGCGCCATCAGCACGTGCGAACAGGAAGGCGTGGAAGTGTGGCTGATTGCTGACATCTTCAAGGCCCAGATTTCGCGCACGAGCTTCGATGATTTTCACGGGCGTCCGGTGTTGATTTTTCGCACGGCGCCGGAAGCCTCGTGGCAGCGGGTTCTCAAGCAGTGCTTCGATTATATCGTGACCCTGGTCGCGCTGGTTCCTGGCTCGATTCTTTTTGGCATCATCGCCTTGTTGATCAAACTCACTTCGCCCGGGCCGATTCTTTTTCGCCAGCAGCGGTGCGGGTTGAATGGCCAGCCGTTCACCATTTTTAAATTCCGCACGATGGTGACCGATGCCGAGCAGCGCCAGCATGAATTGGCCGCGATGAATGAGATGTCCGGCCCGGTCTTCAAGATGACCAACGACCCGCGCATCACCACGGTCGGCAAATGGCTGCGCAAATTCAGCTTTGATGAATTGCCGCAGCTCTTCAACGTGCTCCGAGGCGAGATGAGCATCGTGGGGCCGCGGCCACTGCCGGTGGATGAGGTCAAGCGTTTCGACGATCTGGCGCATCGCCGCCGCCTGAGCGTGAAGCCCGGCCTTACCTGCCTGTGGCAAATCAGCGGGCGCAATAACGTCTCCGATTTCAAAGACTGGGTGCGGCTCGATTTGGAATATATTGATAATTGGTCGTTATGGCTGGACTTGAAAATTATTTGGCGTACTATTCCCGTGATCATGATTGGAACGGGCGCGAAATAATTTGTTTTTTCGCGTCCAGGCGAAATGTTTTAAACTCTTGAACGCGACCAATAGCCGGCAGCCGAAAAAAGATGTAACCGTGGTTGACCTTCCGGCCCATTCCCCTTAAACATTCCGCACCAAAATTATGCCTGCGAAGAAAAAACGGCCCGCGAAAAGTTCCCAGCCTTGTTCGGTAGTCACCGGCGGCGCGGGTTTTCTCGGCTCTCATCTGACCGACCTGCTGCTCTCTCGCGGACATAAAGTCATTGCCATAGATAATTTTGTCACCGGCTCGGTGGACAACATCTCGCATCTGAGCGGCAACCCGAATTTCAAGTTCATCCAGCAGGACGTCACCGAGTTTCTTTTCATGCACGACGCGGTGGATTTTGTCTGGCACTTCGCCTCGCCCGCCAGCCCGATTGATTACCTGGAAATACCCATCCAGACCTTGAAAGTCGGCTCACTGGGCACGCACAAGGCGCTGGGTTTGGCGAAGAACAAGGGCGCGCGGCTGTTGCTGGCGTCCACCTCGGAAATTTACGGCGACCCGCTGGTTCATCCGCAGCGCGAGGATTACTGGGGCAACGTCAACACCATCGGCCCGCGCGGTTGCTATGATGAAGCCAAGCGGTTCGCCGAGGCGATGGTCATGGCCTATCATCGCGAGCACAAAGTGGAGACGCGCATCGTGCGCATCTTCAATACCTACGGCCCGCGCATGCGTTTGCGGGACGGGCGGGTGGTTCCGGCCTTCATCAGCCAGGCATTGACCAATAAGCCGATAACCATCTTCGGCGAGGGCAAACAGACGCGCAGTTTTTGTTACGTTTCCGATTTGATTGAAGGCATTTACCGATTAATGAACAGTTCGACCGCTGAACCTGTCAATATTGGTAACCCGCATGAGATGACGATGCTCCAATTTGCCGAGGAGATCATTCGGGCAACGGGGTCGCGAAGCCGCATCACCCACAAGCCGTTGCCGCAGGATGATCCCAAGCAGAGGAAGCCGGACATCACGCGGGCGAAGACGTTGTTGCAATGGGAACCGAAAGTGCCCTTAAAGGAGGGGCTGAAAAAAACCATCGAGTATTTCCGCGGCAAAGTGTAAGTGTAAGCGGACATCCAAAGGCGCGCGGCGTTTCCGAGAAATGCCGAGGTTAAGAAAAGCGCGGCAGCCAAAATATTATTTAAGAAAGTCGGGAAAAGAATATTTTATGTTTGACCATCCGCCAGATTTTCAGTAACCACCACGAATTACTTTCTCAAAGAATGGTTTGGCGGACATGCCGCGAAGTTGTTTATGAGAGGCAAACTAAAATTGAATGTTAAATTCTAAGTCATTCTTGACGGTTGATTTCGGGGCGGGAAGCCTCAAGTTGGCCGAGTTCGAAGTCAATGAAGTTGGCGGGTTGCGGTTGAAGCAATACGGGCTCAAGTCGCTGGGCGCAGAAGGCTCCAAGGAAGAAACCCGCGAAGGTGTGATGCAGAAGGCCCTGCAGGAATTGATTTCCGAAAAGGGTGTCCGCGCCAAGGACGTCAATGTTTGCGCCCCCGGCTTCCACGTTTTTTCCAAGTTCGTCAAACTCCCTCCGGTAGATACTTCCAAGGTCACTCAAATCATCCAGTACGAAGCCCAGCAGAATGTCCCATTCCCGCTGGCGGAAGTCGTCTGGGATTACCAAATCCTCGGTTCGACCTCCACGGGCGAGTTGGAAGTCCTGCTCGTGGCGATCAAGTCGGACATCGTCGAAGGTTTGTTCCGCGTGACGGAATCGGCGGGCTTGCGTTTGCAACTGGCGGACGTTTCGCCGGCGTCCCTGTGCAATGCGTTTCGTTATAATTATCCGGACCTTGATGATTGCACGATGCTTTTGGACATCGGAGCCAAGACCAGCAATTTGTTGTTCTTCGAGAAGGGCAAAGTTTATTCCCGCAGCATCAACCTTGGTGCGAATTCCATCACGCAGGATTTTGCAAATGAGAAGAAGCTCGCGTGGGGCGATGCTGAGAAGAAGAAAATCGCCGAGGGTTTCGTGAGTTTGGGCGGCGCGTACGAAGAGCCGGAAAATCCCGACCAGGCGGCCATTTCCAAGATTGCGCGCCAGTTCATGACGCGGTTGCACATCCAGGTCAACCAGACGATGCAGTTTTATCGCGGCCAGCAGGGCGGTTCGGCGCCGCAGCGGCTGTTCCTGTCGGGCGGCGCGTCCCTGATGCCTTATACGGCGCAATTTTTCGCGGAAAAATTGAATGTGCCCGTCGAATATTTCAACCCGTTCCGCAACGTCCAGATTGACCCATCCATCAACCTGGAAGAACTCGCGCGCGTGGCGCATTCATTGGGTGAAGTCGTGGGCCTGGGGTTGCGCAATCTGGCGCATTGCCCGGTGGAATTGAATTTGATGCCGGACAGCACCTTGAGCTGGGTGCAGTTCAACCAGAAGAAGCCTTATTTCATCGCCACGGTGTTCAGTCTCGTGCTGGTGGTGTTCCTCTCCAGCTTCGTCTTCAAGAAATTGGCCGCGATCAACCGCGCGGAGTTGGATAAGTTGACCGCGGACATCCAGCCGCAGCAACAAAAGGAAACGCAATTCAAGCAGGCGCGCGGGGAGTTGGACAAGGCCCGCCAAACGGCAGACCAATTTGCAAATTGGATTGATCAACGCTATTTCTGGGCGGACACCTTGACGGAGTTGCACAAAATTCTCATCCAGGTCGAAGCCACCACCGGCAGCACGCTCAATCAACCGACTGGCGTCTGGATCGAAAAATTTATTTCCTACGCGCCGGTGGCGGAAGATCCCAATGCGCAGCCCGGCATGAATCCCACGCCCGGCTACAATCCAAATAATAATTACCGGCCGACGCGCCGCGGCGAGATGGCCCCGCCGCCCGTGGCGCCGGTGGCGCCGGCTGCCGGTGTGCCCGACACGAATGAAGTCTCGGTCATCACGGTATTATTTCGCGGCGTGAACCTTGCCAGTCCCACGCTGCCCTCGGCGAACTCCGACATCGCTTACGCGGTGGAGAGCGCGCTTAAGGCCGACCCGCTTTTTGACAAGGACGGAACCCAACTCTCCGGCACCATTGACCCTGTTGATGCAACCGGGACGTTCACTTTCGGGGTGAACCTGAAATTGAAACACCCATTGAAGTTATAGTATGGCCTGGATTAAGCGGAATTTATATTTTGTCATCGGCAGTGTCATCGCGCTCGCATTGATGGGCGTGGGGGGATATTACCTTTATACGCAGATAGCCGACGAAAGCTCGGTGTCTGACCAGATCAAGGCGCAATACGCCGAACTGGATCGCCTGGTGGGGCAGAACCCGCACCCGGGAAATGACACGATCAATAACATTCAGGCCGCGAAAGACCAGGCGGCCGCCCTGCGTGCCTACGTTAAAAAAGTTCAGCCCTACTTCCAGCCGATCCCGCCGGTTCCTGAATCCGAAACGACCAACCGGATTTCCGATCGTGAGTTTGCCTCCAGCCTGCGCATCACGATTTCCCAGTTGCAACATCTGGCAACGAATCAAAGCGTGCAGTTGCCCCCGGATTATTATTTCACCTTTGAAGCGCAGCGGAAGATCATGAATTTCGACGCGGCCAGCATTGGGCAACTGGCGCAGCATCTCGGCGAGATCAAGACGATCTGCGAATTGCTCTTCGACGCCAAAGTGAATTCGCTCGACAGCATCCGCCGCGAAATTGTCTCTCCCAATGACGACAGCCCGCCGGATTACCTGACGCAAAAAACCGTTTCGACTCCGCTGGCCGACCTGACGCCTTACGAGATCACGTTCCGTTGTTTCAGTTCCGAGTTGGCGATTGTGCTAGCCAATTTCGCCAGTTCCACCAACGCGTTTTTAGTCAAGACCATCAATGTGGAACCGTCCGGCGTGGGAACGATGGCGGACGAGCAGGGCGGTTCTGCGTTCGCGAATCAGCCGATTCCGCCGAGCCGGATGCCTGTTCCGTATAATCCGTATCGCGGCGGCTACCCAGGAATGCGCCGGGGGGACGTGCCGCCACCGGCAGCCATGATGCCTGCGCCGGTCGCGCCGGTCAGCCACAGCGGACCGCAGGTGATCCTCAATGAACATCCGTTGCGCGTGACCCTGACGTTGCAGGTGGTCAAAATCAAGCCGCTTGCGGCAAAATAAGGTTTCTCATGGAGTTCATTAAGAAGAATTACGAAAAAGTCATCCTTGGCTTCGTGTTGTTAATCCTGACCGCCGCCACTTGCGGGCTGCCGATTTTCATTTCCAACAAGCGCGCGGCGTTGGAGGCGGCGCGGACGAATCGAAAGCCCAATCCCAAGCCCTTGGCGGCGGCGGACATGACGCTGGAAGACGAAGCCTTGCAGCGTGAGCAAACCCCGCTTCATCTCGATTACACGACCAAGCATAACATCTTCAATCCAGTGGTCTGGAAACGGAATCCGGATGGCACCGTTCACAAATACATAACGGGAAATGAAGAAGGCATCGGCGCGCTGGAAGTGGTGAACATCAAGCCGCTATATCTGGAATTGAGTTACGGTTCACCCAGCGCCAATGGTTATTTCATCAACATCGAACGCCAGGGAGCATTGCGTTCGGACAAACGCCACACGCAAAGTCTGGTGAGCAAGGACAGCCCGGGCGAGTTGATCAGCTTGCACAATGTCGTCGGACCGCCGGATCATCCCACGCAGCTGGAGTTGGAATGGAAGGAAACTTCCGAGCCGATCACGCTCTCGACCGACAAACCATTTCGCAAAGTTGAAAGCTACTCAGCGGATTTGAAGTATCCGCCAGAGAATAAAAGCTGGAACGACCAGCGCGTCGGTTCGCGCCCGCTGTTTTTCGCCAATGGTTCTTACAATATCGTTGCCATCACTGAATCCAATGTTGTAGTGTTGGCCGAATCAAACAAAAAGAAAACCACTATTACTTTGCACCCTGCAACTGAACCGCGTTGAAGTTTCTGCCAAACGCCACTAAACCCATGATAAATGCCTCAAAATCGTTCTGTTTGATTCTGCTTGCCCTTGCCGTATCCGGCTCCGGACTTAAAGCCCAACCCGCTTCTGATACCCCGGTCGTAACCGCGGAACGTGAAGCCATCGTTCGTCAGGCTGATACCATTGCCTTGCGTCAAACATTGGTCATCGCGCAAAGCGCGCGCGCGCGGGGAGACCTGCTGGCGGCCAATAAAGCTTACGAGAAATGTTACGACTTGGTGCAGCGCATCGGTTCCGGTGTCGAGCCCGAAGCCACGCAGACGATTTCCGGGCTGTCGAGTGTGTTGCTGGATCTCGCTCGCGAATGCCAGCGCCATCAGGATTACAAGGCGGCGGAAGAGCGCGTGAATCGCGTGCTGGTAGTTGATCCGCAAAACCGGGTCGCCCTTGAATTCAAACGGCAAAATCGCCAGTTGCTCGAAGCGCAGGCGGGAACTATTCCGAGCCAGGAACTGATCGAACGCCTCCCGTCTTTCCGCACCAACGAAATCGAGATCGCCACGATGGTGCAGGATGGCAAACTGCTTTTTGAAGCCGGGAAGATTGATGAAGCCGAAGACAAGTTGAACCAGGCTTATTTGCAAGACCCTTCAAACGTCGCCGCCTATCAGTACCTTCAGTTGATCCGCCAGCATCGCATGGCGGACGCGGCGCGCGCGGGCGAATTGGAAAACGCCAACAGCCTGATTAAAGTTGAAAAGGAATGGACCAAAGACGCGCGCACTGGTGAATTGTTGCCGCACCCGAACATGTTCGCGCGGACGAATCTTGTTCACACCGGCAGCGGCCGCCAGGTGATCATGTCCAAGCTTGACCGCATCCATATTGATGCCATCAAGTATGACAATCTGCCGCTGCCCGAAGTGATCAATAATCTTGCGGATTTGGCCCGGGCTCGCGACCCAGATAAAACCGGCATCAATTTCCTGGTGGATCACCAGGCGCCAGCCAGCGCTCCCTCAGCGGTCGGGGCGATTGATCCGGCGACCGGACTGCCCGTGGCTCCGCTGCCGACGGAACAGGCGGACATTGGCGGGGTCAATGTAAGAATCACTCCTGGACTGAATGATGTCCGTCTTGCGGACGTGCTCGACGCCATCGTTTTGGCGTCGGACAAGCCGATCAAATATTCCGTTTTGGATTATGCGATTGTTTTCTCATTGCGCGGGCCGGAATTGGCTTCGCTCGAGACCCGGACCTTCCGCGTGGACCCGAATACGTTCCGCCAGGGATTGCAAAGTGTGGAAGGCATTCCTTTTGCGAATGTGACGACCAGTAGCGGCAGTGGCGGTGGCGGTGGTTCCAGTGGCGGCGGCGGCCAGGGCGGCAGCGGCAGCACCACCACGGTGTTGCCTCAGGTCAACGTAACGGGCGCGCAGATCAGCACGACGGGTGGTGGCGGCGGCGGCGGCCAAACTGGCGGTGGCGGGCAAGGCGGTAGCACGGGTGCGGGGCTGGCGTATGTGACCGGTTCGAGCAATTTATTGTCGGGTGAACAAACTCTGGTGCGCAGTTTCTTTGCCTCCATCGGCATTGATACCGCCTCAAACAATCCGGCCAATATCGGGAAGATGTTCGTCTTCAATGATCGCAAAGGCATCCTCACGGTGCGCGCGACGTCCGCGGAATTGGACATGATTGACGCCGCAATCCAGGCGCTCAACCAGGCTCCGCCGGAAATCAACATCAAGGCGAAGTTCATCGAAATCACCGAGGATGACAATCGCGCCTTGGGCTTTAATTGGTTTCTTGGAAACACCCAAATCGGCGGCACGCTGGCATCCGGCGGCACGCAACCGAGTTTCTCGGGTTCGCCTTCGACAGGCAACCCGGAAGGAACCTTTCCGGGTTCATTGCTGGGCGCCACGACGACCGCTCCGGCTACGACCGATGGCAATGTAACTTCGGGCTTGCGGAATATTTTCGGACCTTTAGGCAATACGACGCCAACGGTGGCATCAGTTACCGGCATTCTCACCGACCCGCAGTTTAAGGTGGCGATTCAAGCGTTGGAACAGCGTGACGGCGTGGACGAATTGAATGCGCCGGAAGTCACGACGGAAAGCGGGCGCCAGGCGCAGATTCAGGCGGTAGATGTGCAGACGATTGTCACCGGCCAGACCATTGGCGCAACTCCCGGCGCGGGCGCTGGAGTTTCGGGCGTGGCCAACGGTCTTAACAGCCCCATTGTCCAAACGCCGATTGCGAACAATTATCAAACCCAGCCTCTGCCATTCGGCCCGGTGCTGGACGTGATCCCTTATGTTTCATCGGATGAATATTCGGTTCAGATGACGCTGATTCCGACGATTACCGAATTTATCGGTTACGATGATCCGGGCCAATTCGTACCTTCGGCATTGGTTTCCGGCCAGACTGGCAATGCCTCGCTGACGGCGGTGCTGCCGCTGCCGCATTTCCGCCTGCGCGAAGTGATCACTTCGGTGACGGTTTGGGATTCGCAGACGGTGGTCCTCGGCGGTTTGATGACCGACGTGGTCACCAAGATCAAAGACAAGGTTCCGATGCTGGGAGATTTGCCGCTGGTCGGCCGGTTGTTCCAGAGCCAGTCTTCGAGCAAGTCGAAGAAGAACCTGATGATCTTCGTCACTCCCACCATCATCAATCCGGATGGCACGAGGTACCACTCGGACGACGAGATGCCGTTCCTGCAAAGTGTCGGCGCAGCGCCGAAGATTACGGCACATTAACCCGGAGATTTGGATTTGAAATCCTTTTACTGTCACGGATGCGCATCTGGTAAAAGGATTCAAACTCGAATGAATACTCCAACCGAGAACGGCCTGAAGCTGTGTTTTCCTCCGTCAGCCATCAAAGTCAACTGACCGCCACCCGCCGCATCGGCGCGCGCCGGAGCGCGCGCGGGCGTGGTGCTGGGAGGCATTTTTTTCGGTGCATGAAAAACCTTTTAACAAGTCGTCACGGGCCGGGTTTTGTACGGCGTGAAGCGTTTTTTGTTCCAAGTATTCATGGACAAAACGTGATGGGCTGGTTAAACTCCATTGAAAATCTTATGTCACAACTGCAGCGCGCTTGTAAAACGCTGGGGGGATTGGCTCTTTTTGTCGCCTTTCCAGCTCTGGTTTTTTCCCAGTCCACAAATTCAACTAATTTTTACGCGGTACAGGGGGCGGAATATGCACCGGTAGGAGTATTGGCGGGAGACCAGATGAATCCCTCCATCAGCGTCAATACCAGCGGCGGTTTGATGGCCTGGCAGGACAATATCACCGACGGTGACGGCTATGGCATCAGCGCGGTTTGGGTGGACAAAAATTTCACTCCCAAGTTCAGCCCGTTCCGCGTCAATGTGACCGGCGCTAATGACCAGGAAAATCCGCAGGTGGCTTTGCTGGCCAATGGCGGCGCAGCGATTGTGTGGCAGGGCGGGCCGCAGAGTTTTCAGCATATCTTTGCGCGCTTCCTTTCTTCGAGCAACGTGTGGATCAATCCCACAGACGTCATGGTCAATGGGGCCACGAATGTTTATCAATCCGACCCGGCGGTGGCAGTCTTGGCGAACGGCAACCTGATTGTCACGTGGTCGAGTTACGGCCAGGACAATGCGGATGGCATGCAGGGAGTTTACGCGCAGATTCTTTCACCCGCCGGGCAAAAAGTCGGCACGGAATTTCAAGTCAATCAAACGACGCCTTTCAATCAGCGCACACCGGCGATCGCGGCATTTCCGAACGGCAACTTTATCGTCTCGTGGATTTCGGAACTACAACGCTCGTCGCAGGCGGTGGATTCCCAAGGCCTCTCCAGTTCGGGAAATAACAGCGTGGATGTTTACGCGCGCGCATTCGATTCGACCGGCACTGCTTTGACGACCAGCATGGGATCGGAATTCATGATCAATACGGCCTCGAACGTCTGCGCCAACCCGGCGGTGGCGGTTGCTTCCGATAATTCTTTCATCGTCACCTGGTCGCAAAAAGATGTCGCGGTGGCTAATAACAGTTGGGATGTGTTCGAGCGGCAGTTCAGTTCTGCCGGCACGGGCGGAGCGGTGCAACTAGTCAACTCCCAGCAGTTCGGCGATCAATTCGCGCCCAGGATCAGTTCGCTCGGGACGGATTATTTGGTGGTGTGGACCAGTCTTGGCCAGGATGGCTCGCGTGAAGGTGTTTTTGGCCAGTTCCTCAAGGGTGATGGCTCGCGCGCAGGCGGTGAACAGCAGGTGAACACGACGGTTTTGAATCAGCAGGAATTTCCTTCGGTGGCGGCCGATGGCGTGGGTAAATTTTTCGTCGCCTGGTCCGGCTTCACCAAGGCCCAGAATTCTCTCGATCTGTATGTGCAGCGCTACGCCACGACGGTGCAGCCGCTGTCGGCGCCGAGTGCGCCGTATGTGCTCGCGGTCGCCCAAAATATTTTGAGCGTCTCGTGGCCTCCAGTGCAGGGACTGGATGTGAGTTCTTATGAGTTGTTCGTGGATGGTTCAACCACGGGAGTGATTGTCACTAACGAGATGTGGTCGGGCACTCAATTCAATCCCGGCAGCGCGCATACATTCCAACTGGCGTACGTCCTCACTGATGGCCGGACTTCCCCGCTTTCAGTGGCAGCAACCGGAAAGACATTTGGTTTTGATAACAATTTTGACGGATTGCCGGACGATTGGCAGACGCTGTATTTTGGGGCGAATCAGAAAAACTGGCCCGGGCCGCAGGCAGTTCTCGCCCCCGGTGTGACGGTGCTGGATGTTTTCCTGTGGGGCGCCGATCCGAACAATCCCAACACCTGGTTGAAACAATGGATTACGCAAACGTCGCAAGGATTATTCCTGAACTGGAACACGGTGGCGGGCGGCATCTATCAAGTGCAATCCACGACGGATTTCAAGACCTGGACCAACGTGGGTTCGCCGCGCTTCGAGGCTGGCACCAGCGACTCGATATACCTTGGGCAGGCAAACAAGAGTTACTTTAAGATCGTTCGAAATCGGTATTAAGATTCATATGTTTCACTCAATCAAAAGATTTTGGTTCGTGCTGGCGCTGTTGCTGGGCGGGGTCCAATCCATGTGGGGTTTTGCACTTTTGGGGCCGATCAATGAACCGTACCAGATGGATCCTACAATCGGCTATGGTCTTTCCCCGATTCAAGGCATGGGAAACGCCTTCCCGGTGGATATCGGCGCACCGAAAAATTTTGGCCAGGGTTATCGCTGGAACACTCCCACGAATTACTACGCGTTTGACGCAAGTTTCGCGACATTTTTCGGCTCCAACGGCATGGCCGCGGTGGACCAGGCTTTCGCGATGTTTAATAGCCTGAGCAATGTTTCAAGTTATAGCCCCACTTTGTCTGAATGGCCGTTTAAATCTTCCCGCGTCAATTTTAACGCTGAGGCGTTGGGTCTGCTGGATTTGAAATCCGCGACCATGCAGATCATGATCGAGGAGCTTGGGTTGGCTTCTCCGGATCGGTGGACTTGGGCTTTGCACGACAGATTTCTTCCGTCCGGAGCAGTTTGCCCGGATTTTGAGTATATCGTGATCCAGCGTAATTTTGATCCCGTCACTGATAACTACAGCGCTTATGTGAACGGCGAGTTGCTGGGTTATA
Organism: Verrucomicrobiia bacterium; assembly: GCA_036268055.1. Lineage (NCBI taxonomy): Bacteria > Pseudomonadati > Verrucomicrobiota > Verrucomicrobiia > Verrucomicrobiia bacterium. The sequence continues at coordinate 60,833 of DATAUW010000016.1, forward strand.
CCATTCTGGATCTTTGCGGTTTAACAGTTAATCCGGCAGCGCCCTTCGAGGCGGATGCCGAAGAATTTTCCACGGACCCTAAATACACGCTTACAGCCGTCGCTGCCGGCGCTTTAACCGAAGAGCCGGGAACCTTTTTTACCGGATTCACGCGAGATGACATCGGCGGGTTGCGTTATCTTTACGGCGCGAACACGGTGTTCAATGAACCGGGAGATACAAACAGCGTGGTGTTTGCGACCAACTCTACGACCACCCTTTTGACGACTTTCAATCTGGCCATTTTTGAGGCGCAAGCTTTGACCAATGCCCCGACGATGTTGAGCAATCTGTATCCCGGACTGATCATTACCAGCACAACAAACTCTTTTAGACAAGTCGTCACAACGAATTTTACGTTTGAACTTGTGAGCGTTCCTCAAGCGCCCGCGGGAATAGTTACTTTAGTACCCGTGGTGACGTTGACGACTAATTTTCAGGAATTGTTTTTCAATACTTATGCGAATTTAGTCATCTTGCATATGGGTGGTTTGGCGACTGAAACGATTCTGCAAACGTCGGTCACGAAAGATCCGCACTCGCCGGCGAATACTCCCATTTTTGATACGAACGTGGTTGCGACTCTCGTTCTAACTCCATTCACCAACGGTGATTTTTATATCCTGCAGGCCAACCAGTGCGCCCCCGATGTCATACTGCCTATTGCGCCATTGGGAACTTTAACGTCTATCACCAACCAACTGCCCGTGGTCGTGCTGTCCGGCACAGCGATTCCGACAACATTCGTTTTCAATGAAGTGCAGACCTTCACTAATTTCACGTATCAGGTACAGGAGGTTGATTGTGCTTCCAACAACGCGACCGTGCGCCAGGGAATGGAGCACATCACTTTTGTGCGGCGGGATTTCGATCCGCTTTTGAGCGCGAATTGGGTTCCCGTCACCAATACTTATCACCTGACCGCTGTCACGAACACCGCCATTGTCCAAACGCTCCAGCGCGTCGTTAGCCGGCCGGATATTCTTTTCACCACTGCGGATTTGACCGCGGGACCGGGCGGGATGCCACTGATTTCCGTGCTGAACCGTTCCGTTCCTAATTTCAACACTCCAAACAATGGCCAGCCTGGACCTGGAACGATCTCCCCGGGAATAACCATAACCTTGAACGATATTGGGCCGGTGGCTATAAATGACGGCCCTTATTTCCATGACATCGGTGGCCTGATCGGCATTGGTGGAACGCCGGGAACTAATTCAGCATTCAATTTTCAATGGGGTTCATTCGATGCCACGACCAATGCCCCGGTGATTTATCCGAGCACAGCCAGTCTGATCAGTTTGGAGGCCGAGTTATATTTTCAAGTCACGACGCCACTTATGATGCCTTCGGGGAAAGTCGGCTCGGTTTACATCCCCAATGGATTGGGCATGGGAACCAATGGCTTCCAATTACAAGCGGCGGGAGCCACGCAGTTTCTGCCGCCGCAATCACCGTATTTGTGGAGCACAAACGCGCCGGGCTTGCCAGCGGGCTTGATGCTTTCAACCACCGGAATCATTTCCGGAACGCCGACTACCGCTGGGACGAATCAGTTCACGGTGCAGGTGACAGATGCAGGGGCGCGGACGGCGTTCAAGTCATTGCAAATAATAATAACTCAATGATTTATAGAAGCGCGCATTTTCAAATTTGGATAATTAAGACGTTATGAAGCGATTGTTACTTGCTGCGGTTTTTCTGTTGGAATTGTCCGGGCTGGCGTTCGGCCAGGGAAGTTATACCAACTCCACCTTCTTTAACGCGCCGCCCAATCCGTATCCGCAAATTGACGCAACCAATTTTGTCAATGCCGCGCCTTTTAATATCATAGTGCCGGAAACTCTTTCATTTCAGCCCTTCGATTTTTCCGATGTTTTGACCTTCTCGAACAAGTCCACCATGACTTGCAACAGTGGTTTTATTTTTGACACGGCACCGTCCATCTCCGGCGATCGCCGGGCCGCCGCGCTGTTTGGAAATGCTGCTCCCGGAATTATTGCCGCCGGCTCAGTGACCAATGGGATCAACTTGAGTCTGGTCGTTCCTTATGTCGGTTTCACGGGAGAGCTTCAAACCGCCTTCCTGCCGGAGCTGGACATCTATGCCACCAACGTCGTCAACAAAGGGTTGTTGGATGTGGGAATGGCGGGAATCATGAATGTCCAGGGCAACACACTCGATCTTTCCAGCGGTTCTTTGCATGTTGAAGGATTCGACGAAGTGGCGGCGGATTCTGCGTTCGGCGCCAGCATCAGCAATCTCATCGGAACCAACATTATAGTAGGCCAGTTTAATGCCAATGCGCTCGGCATCTTTAATCTTTATCAAGGCATCGGACTGCAAACCAATCTGATCTCGCTCGCGAATTTTACGCTGCCCTTTCCTGCAAGCCCCTTCTCCCGGGTGACCACTGCGAACGGGCAAGCCTTCGGTGGTGAGACGGTCATTTCTCCGAACGCGACTCCCTTCGTATTCGTCTCGCAGATCAATGCGTCCAACACCGGGATTCAGGTGGTTTTTATCAACACCAATCTGCCGGGTATTTCCACCGATGTTCGTTTTGAAGGTGGATTTGGCGACCTCTCGACTCCGGTCATCCAATGGACTTCATTGGCAACCAATCGCAACGGTGTGCCCACGGCCACCAATCTGCTTTACGTCACCGATCAGTTTGGGTCTTTTCCGACCAATACGCTGATGACCAATAGTTATACCTTGAGTGGTGTGCCGGTGCTCTCGCCTTATAATTATTCTTTCTTCCGGTCGTTTGCGGGGTTCACCAACCTCCCCGGCAGCAATCAAAGTTTTGATACGCAAACGCTTTTTGCCAACATAGGCAGGGTTACCAACGCTTATGCGGCGCTGGGAATCAATGTCGCGGATGTTTCCTTCGCGCCCGACAGCACGACGGGACCCGCATCGCTGACTAATTTCCCCGGTCGGATTTCGATCGTGGCCAGCAATTCGCTCAACTTGAGCCGGACAAAAATCACTGGCCCGAATTACATCAGCATCGCGGCGTCAAACAATTTTGTCGGCAGTTCAAACGCCACGATCATCGTGCCGAACATGGATATTGATGTCGGCAGCACGACCGGTTTGTTGCAGATCACCAATCTCGTGGCTCCGAGCGTTCCTCGCATCAATGGGCCGATTGACCTGTGGAGCGGACGTTGGACCAATACCTTCATGGTCGGAACCAATGGACCCTTCACGAATACGTTCCATATTTTAATCGTGGATAGCGGCCTGGCTCCGACGGCGCCGGTGAGCGTGCTGAATTTCACTGCCCGCAGCACCAATCAGATTACGGGCGAACCAGGCAATGTGGTCATCAGCGATGTGCTTAATATCACCAACAGCTTTTTGATCGAAGCGGAAAGTCTGACCGTCACGACCAATGACGCCAGCGCTCTCAACCCAACCGGCGAAATCAACTTCTTCAACCAGACAGCGGACTTTTCCGTTAGTCTGCCTATCCTGCAAAACCTAACCAACTTTGGCGTGATTGATATTCCGGTAAACGCCAATTTCACTCGCGCGACTCCATATACCAGCTTCGTAAATCACGGCCTCATTGGCGGCGAAGGAATGAGCATATTTTCGGACTACGTTGAAAATACCAGCCTGGGCGTTGGCATTTTTCAGGTTGGCTCGGTTTTCTTAACCAACGATTCATTTGGCGCATTGCTGGATGGAGAAGATGGCACGATCACCGTGCAGGCCGGAACGGCGCGCCTGACCAACGACTCATTTCTATCTTTGGGTGATCAAACCCTTACGGCCAACGATCTGACGGTTATCGGCCATGTTTTTGAGACCAGCGGAGCGCTTACTCTTAGTGTTAGCAATAGCGCGGTGGACGGCGGAGCGGCTTCCAGCAATTTCTGGACGGCGGCCAACGGGATTAACCTGCTGGTCAAACCCATGTCAGGCGATTTCCTGGGTACGACAATAACGCTTACTTCACCCGCCGAATCGGAAGTGGATGACACCTGGGCAGGCTTGGATTTGGGGGCAACGTCAGCCGGGTTCGCGAACAACGGCGCAATCGGACGCCTCATACTGGATGGCGGCGATGCGCTATCACAATTCTTCTTCGCCGGCCTGGATACCAATCAGGCTTATGCGTTGTATGTGGATCAAATCGTGTTGACAAATGGCGCCACGACGCGCACGACCGACAACGGCGCGCAAAACTTCTCGGCGTTCGACCTTGCGCCGAATTTTAAGATTTATTATGCCGATGCCGTGATCGGAAATAACGACATCTCGGAAAAATTGCAACAGGGCAATAATCATCAACTCATTTGGGTCCCTTCCTTCGCCGGCGTTTTCAGTTCGACCAATCTGGTGGTTGACGGAGTGACCAATGCCTTCAATCGCGCGCTGGCTGAAAGCACAGACATTGATTCCAACGGCAACGGTATAGCCAATGCTTTCGATCCCGATCCGTTCTCCTTCTCCGCAAGCCAGGTGAACCTCACCATGAGCCTGGCCAATTCCGCGACCAATGCGGATCAAATCTCTACTCTCTCCTGGTTCAGTTTGGCCAATGCGACGAACTATCTTTTGTACAGCACCAGCATGACGGGCACGAACTGGGTGCAGGTATTTTCCACCAAGCAGGGTCCGGTCAACGGCCCGATCACGGTTAAAAGAACGAACAGCGCGGGTTTTTACAGGGTGAAAGTCAATCCGTCGCAACCCTAACCGGTTGAAGACTCGGGTGCGGCTGGCTGTTGTGTAGCCAGTCGAATATGGGGAATGGTCGAGTAAAATATTTTAGAAGGTAACTATGTGTAAACTGGAATTTAATCGCCTGGGCAAGTTGTCTAGCCTGACAACCCGCTTAAAACTGGGCGTCGTCATGCTTTTCGGTTTGGCCGCCATCACGAGTTGGGCAGCGCCAACCAATGATAATTTCGCCAACGCTATAGTCATCCGGCAGCTTACCGGCACCACTACCGGCAGCACCGTGGGCGCGACTTCCGAGCCGCTGGAGCCTGTGGATGCCGGCGTGGGTGGCGGCAAAACCATTTGGTATAAGTGGACTGCTCCTGTTACCGGTACGGAACTTTTCAATACCGAAGGCAGCAGCTTTGACACGGTCATGGCGGTCTATACTGGCACGAACGTGGCCAATCTGACGTTGGTGGCGCAGAATGACGATGTGGCTTTTCCCAGCGACATCACCAGTCAGACATCTTTCCCGACGATTGCCGGAACGGTTTATTATATTTCCGTGGATGGCAATGAAGGTGATAGCGGCTCGGTCATTTTAAATTGGCTTGCGACGGGTTCGCACTCGGGCGGCAGCGTTGGATTTGCCTCCGGTGAAGCTATGAGCGACAGTGGGGCTCCGCTTTACATCGCCGTGGAATCTGACGGTTACGAGTTTCTTAACGAGGCAAGCGAAGCGCGTTTGCCACTCGCGGTGAGAGTGGATCGCACGGGCGGCTCCGCCGGCCGCATCCTGGTGGACTATACCATCGTTGCTTCCAACTACTACGATATCTACATCACCAATCTCTATGGCACGAATATTTTAACCACCAATTCCGACGGCACGTTCACAAATATTTTCACGACCAACATCGTGGTTATGAGTGCCATCCAGACTTTGGCCGATACTCGGTTGACTTATAATCATTATACCAGTGGAAATACGGTTACATTCACCAATATCAACGGGCAGTCGCTTCCGCCGACCGTCGTTTCCCTGGGGACCAATTTTGCTCTGCCATTTCCGTGCATGAATTCCAATCTTCCGCCGGGACTAGCCACCAATGGCACGGTCGTCAGCACCATCACCACGAATATTTTCTGCCTTCCCGGGATGCCGTTCACGAATATCGTTCCCAGCGCCTTCGCCGGTTTAGATTTTCTACCTTCGAGTGGAACGGTTGCGCTCAATGATTTTCAATCGGCGATTGATGTTCCATACACGGTCGGGGACGACCTTCCGAACCCGCTTGACATCACTCAGCTAAGAAATCCGTTTTTCCTGGTCACGCTTTCGAATGCGCGGCTCGACCCGCAGGAAGGAAACTCGGGAAACATATCGCCGCCGTCTATCGGGATAAGCAATGCATTTGTGCAGTTGCTGAATACCGAAGTGGGTGGTCCCGTCGGGAAGAATGTTGACGGCTTGCCCTCACCGCAGGGAACCCCGGCTGAGCCCGCCGTTTCCATCGCCAATTTCATTAATTCACGTTTTTGGGTGAAAGAAAATCCCAACACGAACACCACCCAAATCGTGCATCTAACGGTGATGCGCACCGGAACAAATTTTTCAGCGGGATTTACCGTGGATTTTACTGCGGATGTCAATCCCGGCAATCAGGAAGCGAATGCTTATGATAGCTTTCCCTTGTCACCCGGTTCAGATTACGCCACGCCTTTCAATCCTGACCCGAACAGCAAGGATATGATCGCTCATTATTCCCTCACGAACGGCACGCTCTCGTGGGGTGCCGGTGATGGCCAGAACAAGGAAATTGTTTTGACGATCAATTATGATCCTGCGGTTCAATTCAACGAAGATTTTGTCGTGCAACTGCGCAATCCAAATGGTGGAGCAGTCGGTCTCAATGATACCGCCGTCGTGACGATCCTGTTCAACGACCAGCCAGCCGGCGGGATTGATCGTGACCATAATCCGAACAACGCGCCGATCACCAACCCGCCGTTCAATGCTTCGCCAGGTGCGGGTGGCAGTAACGACACGGTTTATGCCGTGGCGGTTCAACCGGACGGCAAGAGCGTGTTTGGCGGAGATTTTCGCGCATATAATGGAACGCCGCGCAACCGGGTTGCCCGCATGAATGCGGACGGGTCGTTGGACACCACTTTCATGGCGTCGCCGAATAATGGCGCAGACAATACGGTCAACTGCCTTGCGTTGCAGCCGGACGGCAATATTATTATTGGCGGTGTCTTCGGTTCATTCAATTCCATCTCCCGCCCGCACGTTGCGCGGTTGAGTGGAGCGGACGGCAGTTTGGATGCGAGTTTCAATTCCGGCCTCGGACCCAACGGCACAGTATCCGCTGTGGCTTTGCAAGCGGACGGTCGTGTGGTCATTGGTGGAATTTTTACATCCGTGAACTCCACCAATCGCATCAATCTCGCGCGCTTGAATCCTGACGGCAGCCTCGATACGACTTTCGACCCGGGTATCGGGCCCAACGGCGTGATCAACGCGGTCGCGGTTCAACTCGACGGAAAAATTGTCATCGGCGGCGCCTTCACGACGATTGATAACATTCCTTTCCGCGGCATCGCGCGCCTCAATGCGGATGGTTCGCTCGACAGTTCCTTCAATCCGGGACCTGGTGTGGACAACACCGTTTATGCGTTGGCGGAACAACCCGATGGACGCGTGCTCGTTGGCGGCAATTTCACCACCATCAATCTGATACCCCGCAATAACATCGCCCGGATGAATTCCGACGGCTCGACGGATTTGACTTTCGATCCCGGTACCGGCGCAGATGACATCATTTATACAATCGCCTTGCAACCGGCGGACGGCAATGTCCTGGTCGGCGGCTTGTTTACTTCGATCAACAGCACGCGCCGTATTGGTGTCGCGCGCCTATTCAGTTTCGGCCCGGTGGACACCTCGTTCATGGACACGGCTTACAATCAATTCGCCGGATTGATCAATCCGCTCGCCAATCAGTTGGTGCAACCCAAAAATTTCCTGCGTTCCATCGCCGTTCAGCCGGACGGCAACGTGATGATTGCCGGCCGGTTCAATCAGGTGGGCGGTGGCGTCAATTACAATTATAACACCATCAATAGTGGAACTTCCTTCGTCAACGGCATCCCGACGCGCGACGCCGTTACACCGCGATTGAACGTCGCTCGACTGATTGGCGGAGCGACGCCTGGGCCCGGTAATATAGGTCTGGCCTTCGGCAGCTATAATGCCGATAAAGCGAATCAATCATTTTTCGTGAGTTTGATCCGAACCAACGGTTTCCTCGGAGCCGGAACGGTGACGTTCCAGCCGACGCCGTTGCACGCAGGCACGGGAAGCGCCGTACCCAATGTGGATTACCAGCAAACGGTTCAGAATCCTGTCTGGGGTCTGGACGGAGATTTAGATACGTGGAACGGTGGCTCCAGCGACGGTCTTTCCGGGCTGAACAATTTGCCGGTTGACGCCCTTAACCGCCGAACGGGCTTTGTCAATTCGCTGGTGAATTTCGTCACCATCCTGGACAATACGAATACCGTCGGCAACCTGGGCGTGAACCTGCAGCTTACTCAACCCGTCAGTTCTATAACTCTCGGTGGTGAACCTATCGCCAGTGGTGTCGCACTCGGTATCGGCTCTGCGCCGCTGACGATTGTGGACAATAGTGTGCCGGCCGGCACGATTGGATTCAGCATGTCGAGCTATTTTGTGAGTGAAGGGGCGACGAATGCCGTCATTTCGATCACTCGCACGAACGGCAGCACCGGCCCGGTTTCCGTGCAATATCAAACCGTTCCCGGCACCGGCCCGCTGGGCGCATTGCCCGGTGCGACGAATGATTATATCAACACTTCCGGAATCCTCACCTTCGAGTCCGGCGTGACCAACCTTACCTTCATGGTGCCGATCGTGGATAATTTCATCGTGCGGCCTGACCGCTCGCTGACCTTGATCCTGACGAATATCACCGGCGGCGGCATCATTGGTGTCGGCAGCGCTTCGCTGACGATCATCAATAACAATTTCAAAGCTGGAACGCTCAGCTTCCTGGCGAACAACGGCACGAACACGCCGAATTTCACCGCCAATGAAAATGCCGGAGTTGCGACCATCACGGTCACGCGGCAGGGTGGCAGTATCGGGACCGAAAAGATTTCTTTCGCCACGTCGGATGGCTCGGCCATGGCGGGACAGGATTATGATCCGACCAACGGCGTACTAACGTGGGCCAACGGCGACACGGTGGACAAGACCTTCAATATTGTCCTGCACAATCGCGGCTCAGTCACCAGCAACCTGACGGTCAATCTCGCGTTGTCGAACGCCTTGACCAACGGTTTCGCGGCGCCAGCCGCATTCGGTGAATTCACGAATGCCGTCCTGACCATCATCAACGATAACTTCTTCGGCAACCCGACGCTGAGCACTCCAACTTACACAGTGAACGACAACGCGGGCGCGGTGATCATCACCGTCAACCGTTTGGGCGGCAGTTCGCAATCCATCTCGGTTGATTATGCGACCAGCGACGGCACCGCCAAGGCGGGCACGGATTATCAATTCACCAGCGGCACACTCACGTTCCTCGATGGGCAATTCAGCCAGTCGTTCAGTGTGCCGATCATTCAGAGCGGTTCACCGAATTCGAATGACCTTCAATTCAACGTCTCGCTCAGCAATCCGCAGCCATCGTCCGGCCCTGGCGGCGGGGTGATGCTCGGCAATCCTTCCAACGGCACGGTGACGATCGTCAATAGCCAGATTCAGGATCAACCGCCCGGCACGCCGGACACTACTTACAATGCGGCCGCCGCTTTCAATGCGCCGATCTTTACGATGGCGTTGCAGACCAATGGCAGCCTGCTCGTTGGCGGTGACTTCACGGAGGCGAATGGCATCCTGCGCAATCGCATCGCGCGCCTGGATGCGAATGGTTTCCTCGATGTGAAATTCTCTTCCGGCAACGCGGGGGCGAACGCTTCGGTCCGCGCGCTGGCCATCCAGTCGGACGGCGCGATTGTCATCGGCGGTCTTTTCAATACGGTGAATGGTTTCACGGAAAATTATATCGCGCGCCTGAACTTCGACGGCTCGCTTGACTCGACTTTCAACACGGGCGTCGGCGCGGATAATCCGGTTTATTCCATCGCGGAAACCACCGGTAACACGCTCGTGGCCGGTTCGACCCGCAAGCTCGTCATCGGCGGCAGCTTCGCCTCGGTGGGCGGAGTGCCTTACCGTAGTGTTGCGCAGTTGAATCAGGACGGCTCGGTGGACACCACCTTCAACGCCGCTGGCGCGAACGGCACAGTTTACGCCGTGGCCGTTTATTCGACGAACGATGATATCAATGGCGGCAAGATCCTTATCGGTGGTGACTTCACTACGGTCAACGGAACCAATGTGAATCATATCGCGCGCTTGAATGCCGACGGCACGCTCGATGCCACCTTCAATGTCCCGGCGAGCGTTAATCAAAACTTTGGCCCGAATGATTCGGTCCGCTCCATCGCGATTCAGGTGGATGGAAAAGTATTGATCGGCGGCTTGTTCACGTCTGTGGCGGGCATTCCGCTCAACTACGTCGCGCGGCTCGATCCGCTGGGCCAGGTGGACCCGACCTTCAATGTTGGTCTCGGCGCGAATGACGCGGTGTCGGCCATCGTCATCCAGCAAGATCTGAAAATCCTTTTGGGCGGCATCTTCACTCAGGCGAGCGGCGTCACCCGCAATCGTCTTACCCGTTTGAATTCGGACGGCACGGTGGATTCCAGCATCAACTTCGGCCAGGGCGCGAATGACTTCATTGATGCGATCGCGGTCCAGGCGGACTCGAAGATTATTGTTGGCGGTGGTTTCACGCAGTTCGACGGCGAGAGCAAGCCCCGCATCGCGCGCATCTACGGTGGCAGCGAAACGGGCACTGGCAGCATTCAATTCGTCTCGGCGAATTTCCAGGTCAACGAAAGCGCGACTAATATTGTCATCGGCATCCAGCGCATCGGCGGGACAAGTAATACCATCTCCGTCCTGGCGGGAGTCAGTAATGGAACCGCAATCGCGGGAGTGGATTACACCGCCGTGACGAATCTGATCACCTTCGGCGAAGGTGAAACCTTCGAGACGCTGACCGTGCCCATCCTGATTAACCCGGCGAATATGGGCCAGCTCGTCGCGAATCTGAGCCTGATCAATCCAGCCGACGGGAGCCTCATTGTCGGCAATCAATCCCAGGCGTTGCTCACTATTATCGGCGCGAACAGCACCGTGAGTTTCTCGACGGCGAATTACGCAGTGAACAAAATCGGCAGCGGCGGCACTGCAACGATCACGGTCGTGCGCAACAACAGCACGATTGGAACTGCGTCGGTTGATTTCACGACGACGGATACCGGCACCGCGACTCCATTCGTGGATTATACTCCGGTGACGAATACACTCGTCTTCGCAAACGGCCAGACGAACGCGACCGTCGTCATACCGGTTTCGACCAATGGCGTGGGCGAGGGCAACCTCACCGTGGGGATGACTTTGCTCAATCCGACGAACACCGCCTTGAGCCCGTCGCTGCCGACCACGGCGACCTTGACCATCGTTGACAGCAGCCAGGCACCGGGCAACCTCGAGTTCTCCGCGCCGAGTTACTCCATCTCGCAGTTGGCCAGCAATGCGATCATTACCGTGGTGCGCACCAACGGCAGTCTTGGAACTGTCTCGGTGAATTTCTCGGCGAGCGGCGGCAGCGCAACGCCGAACGTGGATTATCTCCCGACCAACGGCACCTTGAGCTTCATTGACGGACAACTGACCAAATCGTTCAGCGTGCCCATCTTTGACAATACGAACCTGACTTCGGACGTCACGCTCAACCTGACGCTGACGCCCACAGGCAGTGGAAATATTGTCGGCCCCACAACCGTTCCGCTGACGATCGTGAATCAAAATCTCGATGTGAGCTTTGCCCAGGGCGGCTACTTTGTGGATGAAAACAACGGCAGCATCATCATCGGCGTGACCCGCAGCGGCAATACCAATGTGACTGCGGTGGTGAACTATGCCACTGCCGATGGGACGGCCAGCAACAATGTGGCTTATCTCGCAACCAGCGGCCAGTTGACTTTCCTGCCCGGCCAGACTTTCGAGACGTTTGTGGTTCCGATTCTCCCGGATCCATCCATTACGGGTAACCGAATCTTCTTCATTAATTTGACGAAAGATGCTAGCTCGCCAGCCGTGCAACTGATTAATCCAGTCACCACGACGGTCACGGTGTTGGACGATAATTCCGGCTTTGAACTCGGCGCTCCGGCGTTTGCCATTCTCAAGGGCGCGACCAACATCATCATCCCGGTTCTGCGCAAGGGCAACACTGCCGGTTCGGCCACGGTCGGCTTCTCGGCCGGTGGCGGCACGGCGACGCCAAGCGTGGAATACGTGGCGACCAATGGCGTGCTGACTTTCGTCAGCGGCCAGACCTCGAACTTCTTCATCGTCCAGATCCTGAATGACAACCAGATTGACGGTGATCGAACGGTTGAACTCGCCTTGGCGAATCCTTCGACCGGCACGCAACTGCTTCCGCCGAGCAGCGCGACGCTGACCATCTTTGACAACGAATCCGGTGTCAGTTTCTCGAGTGCGAATTATGTCGTGAATGAAAACGGTGTGGACGCAACTATCACAGTTGTCCGCACTGGCGTGACGAACACGGCGGTCACAGTCAATTATGCCACCGCCGACGGCTCCGCCATAGCGGGCGCGCAATACCGTTCGGCGAGCGGGACGTTGTCCTTTGCTCCAGGTGAGACCGGCAAGACGTTCCTCGTGCCGATCATTGACAACAACGTGACCGGGGGCAGCAAGACGGTGAATCTGCTCTTGTCCAATCCGTCGGCCGATACCACGTTGAGCAGTCCGGTGGCGGCTACGCTGACCATCTTCAATAACGACGGCAGCCTGATCGTCGCGGCGGGCGCGGCCTTGCTCACGCCGACGAATGGCATCATTACGCCGAACACAAGTGTGACCGCGCTGTTCTCGTTGCTGAATATCGCCGGTTCCAACACCGCGGTGTCCGCCACATTGCTGGCGACCAACGGCGTCACAAATATTATCGTCGGCACGAATGATTACGGCACGCTGGCGGTCGGAGGACCTTCTGTCTTCCGTCCGTTCACGTTCAGTGTGAATGGGACCAATGGCAACTCGTTCAACGCCGTGTTGAAACTGTCCTTTGCCAATACCAATACGCTGGTCAGCTATACCTTCACGCTCGGCACCTCGACGAACTCTTATACGAACAACACACTCATCGCGATCAATGACTTGACGAACGCCACGCCGTATCCGTCCAAGATCATCATCACGAACCTGAACGGCGTGATCAATAAGGTGACAGCCACAGTTTATAAAATGGGCCATGCCTATTCGTCCGATATTTCGATGCTGCTGGTCGGCCCGGCAGGCACGAATACTTTGCTCATGGAAGATGCCGGTGGGCCGTTCACCTTCACCAACGTGACGCTGACCTTCGACAGCGCCTCAACCAATCACCTGACTTCGACTAACGCGCCGACTACCGGCACATATCAACCGGCCGATTTGCAGACCGGCTCAGTATTCCCGGCTGGAACGATGGGGATTTCGCCGCCGGCCGGACCTTACGGAACCAACCTGAATGATTTCACCAACACCAATCCGAACGGCACGTGGTCGTTGTTCGTGGATGATACCAAGTTCCTCGACACCGGTTCGATCAACCAGGGCTGGAGCCTGGCGCTCACCACATTGAACGTCGTGGCACCGAACGTGGATTTGTCCATCGGTATAACGGGCACGCCGAACACGGTGGTGGTTAGCAACACGCTTCTCTATACCATCAGCATCACCAACGCCGGGCCTTCGAGCGCCACGGGCGTTGTCGTCACGAATATCCTACCGCCGGGTGTCATTAATGCGCGCGTTCTTTCGCCGCTGGGCAGCAGCAGCATAAACAGCGCAGGCAACATCGTGACCTCAATCGGAACCCTGGCCACCAACGAAACCGCGACGATCCAAATCTCCCTCACCCCGACTGCGGCTGACGAAGGCATGATCACCGACGTCGTCTTCGTCAGTTCTCACGAAGTGGAAGACAATCTGCCCAACAATACGGCAGCGCTCTCCACTACGGTCGAATCACCGAATGCGGACATCGGCGTCACCGCGCAGGCCAACCCGAATATCGTCCCGGTGGGCAATAATGTTACTTACACAATCACCGTAACCAACAGTGGTCCTGCATTGGCTCCGGGAGTCACCGTGACCAACAATCTGCCTGCGGGCGGCATGCTGGTGTCGGACACTGCCACGGGCAGATCGGTCACTAATAGCGACGGATTCCTGATTTCAAGTGTGGGCGATTTGGTGGTCGGCGGGACGGCTACTTTCACCGTCACCGTGCAACAGACTCTGAGTGGCACGAATACCAGCACGTTCACCGCGGGTTCGGCGGCGGTTCCGGATCCTTTGAAGAGTAATAACAGCATGACCGTCAAGGTCGTCGTCGAAAGCGGATTGACGCTGGGCGTCACGCGTTCCGGTTCATCATTGAACTTTAGCTGGCCAGCCACGGGCAATTACGTATTGCAAACCACGAGCAGCCTGGTGCCGCCAGCGATGTGGATAAATGTGACTGGCAGCAGCCCGTCTTTGGTCGGTGGCGTGAATACGCAAACCGTAACGATCGGCAGTGGCAATGCCTATTTCCGGTTGAGCGCCCAATAAGCGGATTGCGGCGGTCGCAACCTTCGGCCGGAAGGTTGCAGGGAAGTTATGAATGCCGGTTCCCGGTGGTGCCGGCATTTGCCTTTGGAAGAGACAAAATCAGCGCGCGGGGTTTGGCCTGGCCATCTCCGGCGGGACATCCACTGAAAAGGGGATGTCGTTTGAGTGACACTTTATATGAAGATCTTAAAAGCTAGCGGTTCATCGCGGTCCAAAATCGTTAAACTTGCCGCGTTGGGGCTCACGTTTTTTTCCGGCATGCACACCGCGCTGGCCGACACTGGTCTCAGCACCAATGTCCAGGCGCAAATCCAAGCGTTTGAAGCCGAGAAAGCCTCTTTTACGCCGACTGAACAGAAGATGGATTCGCAGTTGATCTTTGCCTACAAGCAGAGCAAGAACCTGCCCATCGCCGGCGGCGCGGTTCCGCAACTCAAGCTCGCGGTAAAGCCCGATGCGAGTGGCAATCTCAAAGTAGAAATCCGCGCCAGTTCGACGCCTGATTTGGTGAAACAAATCCTCAAGGCAGGCGGAACTGTGACCGGCAACTTCCCGCAGTTGGGCGTCGTCACCGCCACCATGCCGGTGACCCAGTTGGAAAATGTCGCGGCTTCTTCGTCGGTGGTCTTTATGAAACCGGCGGCGATTGCGGTGCATAACAATTCCGATCCGGAAGGCGTGATCGCGCATCGTGACGATACCGGCCGCAGCACATTTCGCCTGGATGGCAGCGGCGTAAAAGTGGGTGTGATGTCGGACAGTGTGGATTTTCTGAGCCAGGCACAATCGCTGGGCGCGTTGGGGGCCGTCACGGTGTTGCCCGGGCAGAGCGGTGTTCCCGGCACGGGCGAAGGCACGGCGATGCTCGAAATCGTTCATGCGATGGCGCCCGGCGCGCAATTATTTTTCTCCACGGGCGACGGCGGCGAGGCGGCTTTTGCGAACAACATCCGGCAACTGCGTTTCACCTACGGCTGCGATATCATCGTGGATGACCTCACTTATGCCGACGAATCGCCGTTTCAAGACGGCGTCGTGGCGCAGGCGGTCAATGCTGTGACGGATAGCGGCGGCCTCTATTTTTCGTCCGCAGCGAATTCGGGTAATTTTGATGCCGGCACCTCCGGCACCTGGGAAGGTGATTTCGTCAGCGGCGGAGCGGCGGGCAGTCCGGTGAATGGCAAGGGCGGTGAGGTGCTTAGTTTCGGAACAAATAATTTCGACGTCGTGACGCAGGAAAGCAGCGAAGATGCTCCCACGGCGCTCTTCTGGTCCGACCCGCTCGGCGCTTCGACCAACGATTATGATTTGTTCGTTCTGGATTCGACCGGCGCAACCATCGTCAGCAGTTCCGTCACCGTGCAGAACGGAACGCAGGATCCTTTTGAAATCGTCGCGGCGCCTTTGCAGAACCAACAGATTGTCGTGGTGCTGGCCAGTGGCACGAACCGGTTTCTCCATATTGACACTGATCGCGCGGTGTTGTCCGTCGGCACGCAAGGCAGTACTCGCGGACATAATGCCGCGACCAACGCCTTCACCGTCGCGGCTGTGGACGTGGGCACTGCCGCGGGCAGTTTCTTCATCGGCGGCCAGGCGAACCCAGTTGAATTTTTCAGTTCGGACGGTCCGCGTCATATGTTCTATTTCGCCAATGGCAAACCGATCACTCCGGGGGATTTTTCGCTGACGGGCGGAACCGTTTTGCCCAAGCCTGACATCGCCGCGGCCAACGGCGTCACGACCACCTTGCCGCCGGATTCGGGATTGAATCCTTTCTTCGGCACGTCCGCTGCCGCGCCGCATGCCGCCGGCATCGCTGCGCTGATCAAATCGTATAATCCCAGCCTGAATGAGGCGCAGATCCGTTCGGTCATGACCACCTCGGCATTGGACATCGGAGCCCTGGGGGTTGACCGCGATTCCGGTTCGGGCATAGTCATGGCGCTTCAAGGTTTGCAGGGTTCACCGGTTCCCGCGCCGACGCCAAATTTGCTGATTGTGACCAACATCGTTTCCGGCGGCAACGGCAACGGAATGATTGACAATGACGAATGTAATTCGATGGACATCGTGCTTACCAACGTGGGCACTGCGGCAGCGACGGATGTCTTCGCCACTTTGACATCGTCCACGCCGGGAGTGGTCGTCGCCATATCGTCGGCTTCCTACCCCAACATTTCGACCAATTCGAGCGCGACCAATGCCACGAGTTTTCACGTGAGCACGTCGCCCGCTTTTATTTGCGGCAGCACGATCAATTTCTCGCTGGTGTTGAAGTCTGATCAATCCACCGTCACCAACGTGTTCACGGTTGCCACCGGCACGCCGGGTGTGCCGGTGCGCTTTGACAGCCTCGCGCCGGTGGCCATTCCCGATGACAACCCGGTGGGCACGAACTCGACGATCATCGTCAGTAATTTGACCTCGGGCATTGCGCATGTCTCGGTCTCGCTGAATATCATTCATCCGTTTGTTTCGGACCTGACTTTGCAATTAATCGGGCCGGACGGCACCTCCGTTGTGCTCGCAGAAAACGCCGGCGGCAGCGGCCAGGATTTCGGCGTGGATTGCAGCGACCCGGATCGCACCACGTTTGATGATTCCGCGGCAGTGTCCATCAACAACGCCATCGCACCTTTCATCGGTACCTTCCAACCACAGCAACAACTGGCCTCGTTCACCGGCAAGGCCGGTCTCGCGGCGAACGGCGCGTGGAGTTTGCAAATGGTGGACGGCGCACTGGGTGACATCGGTTTCCTCCAATGCTGGTCGTTGAATATCACGCCGGCGCTTTGCGTAGATGGCGGCGGCCAATGCCCGGGAGTGGATCTGTCAGTCGGCATGAGCGCGTCGCCGAATCCGGTGACCGTGAATAGCAATTTGACTTACACCATCAGCGTGACCAACAACGGGCCGGACACCGCGAAAAATGTCGCGGTCAATCAATCATTGCCGACTAATGTAGTTTTTGTTTCCGCGAACTCTTCGCAGGGAACCATCAATGTTGGCAGTGGCGCGGTAAGTTGCAATATCGGTACGCTTAATGTCGGTGATACCGCCAGTGTGACGGTGATCGTTAGCCCGCAATCACCCGGAACCATTTTCTCGACAGCCACCGTCGGCGCGCTCGAACCCGACGTGAATCCATTCAACAATACCGTGACCGTAAGCACCGTCGTGCGGCTCGCAAGTTCGGATTTGTCCGTGGTGTTGAGCCAGAATCCCAGCCCGGTATTGCTGGACGGCATTTTGACTTATACGGCGTTGGTCTTGAACAACGGCCCGACGATTGCGACGAACGTCATCGTCTCAAATACGTTGCCGCTGAATGTGGCTTTCGTTTCGGTCGCCACGTCGCAAGGCGGCGCGTTCAATTCGGCAAACAAAGTGATTGCCGGCCTGGGTAATCTTGCGGTCGGCAGCAACGCCACCGTTACGATTCAGGTGATGCCGCTGGTGTTGGGATCCATCACCGCATCGTCCACCGTTTCATCTGATTTACCTGACGAAGTCGCCGCCAATAATACTTCCATCATCACTGATAACGTCACTGCCGCCGCGGATTTGCAGTTGACCTTGAACGGGCCGAAAGTCGCCGTGGTCGGAAGCAATATTGTTTATACCATTACGGCATTGAACGCCGGTCCGAGCATCTCGACCGGGGTGAGCATCAAAGACACTCTCCCAACCGGCGTGGCGCTGATTTCTGCGGTGTCAGCGCAAGGACCTTGCACGAACGTGGGCAGCGTGGTCACCTGCCAGCCGACTAATATCCCGGTGGGTTCCAATGTGACCATCACTATCACCGTCAGCACGGCCACCACGATGCTCATGAACGTCACCAACATGACGTTGATTGATTCGGCGAGCATCGTCGGCGCGGAAGGCGATCCGAATATCGGCAACAACAGCGCGAGCTTGTCCACCATTCTTAGCATCCCGACGCTCAATGTCATAGCTGCTGGTTTCTTCCTCGAAGCGGAAAGTTTCCGACCGGCCAACGGCATGATTGATCCGGGCGAACAAGTGACGATGCAGTTGCGCCTGCAAAATCTTGGCAATATTGATACCTCGAATCATTTGACGGCAACGCTGTTGAATTCCGGCGGCGTGGTCCCGGTGGGAACGCAATCGGCGGACTATGGCATGTTGACCGTCGGCGGTCCGGCGACGAACGAGCCGTTCACGTTCGTTGCCAGCGGAACCAACGGCAGGACGATCACGGCGAGTTTGCAGTTGATGAACGGCAGCGCGAATCTCACAGTGTTGAAATTCACCTTCACCTTGCCGACGACCAACGGTTTTGCGAACGCGAATAATATCATCATCCCCGATCATGGTCCGGGCTCGCCGTTCCCCTCGACGAATGTCGTGACGGGTGTGACCGGCTTGATCGGCAAAGTGACGGTGACGATGACGAACGTCAATCACACGTTCCCGGATGACGTGGACATGCTGCTCGTCGGACCCAAGGGCCAGAATGTTTTGCTGATGTCGCACACGGGCTCAGGCGGATTGCTGACCAATGTGTCGCTGACGTTCGATGACGGCGCGCTCAATTCACTCGGCCAGATTAATTTCCTGCCGACGAACAGCCAGATTTTGTCCGGCAGTTATGCGCCGACCCAGAATGGTGACGTGAATTTCACGAACAACTTCAAGGGCACGATCACCGTGAATCCGAACAACCCGCCGCCGCAAGCGCCTTACGGCACGAACCTCGCCGTCTTCAACGGTACGGTCGCGAACGGAAATTGGGTATTGTATGTGTTTGATAGTGCGACGGGCGATGCGGGCGAAATCGTGGGCGGCTGGGCACTGGGCATTTCCTCCGGCAGCGAGGTCAACCCGGTGGTAGATTTGGGCATCACGGGCAAGGCTTCGTCCAACTCTGTGACCGCAGGTGATAATCTGACCTACACTTTCACCATCACCAATAATGGTCCGAATCCCGCGAGTGTGGTGCAGTTCACGAACCAGTTGTCAACCAACGTGACGCTGATCTCGGCAACGAACAGCGCCCATGCGCTGACTGGCACGGACAATGGCATTGTTGATTGCACATTCACCAACTTGAGCACGGGTACAAATATCACCGTGACCGTGGTGGTCACCGCGAAGGCTTCGGGAACGATGACCAACACCGCGAGCGTCACCGGCGCGGACAGCGATCCGAACCAATCCAATAATTCCGCGTCCGTCGTGACTTCTGTCTCCGCGCCGATCGCAGACCTGGCAATGGGTGTGACGGGTCCGACGAACTCCGTAGTCGGTAGCAATGTCACTTACGTGATTACGATCACCAACAACGGTCCGGGAATCGCGGTGAGCGCAAATCTCGCTGATATGATGCAAACGGGTTTGCGTTTTGTGGCAGGCACTTCGACACTTGCGTCCACTTTCTCCACTACGACCAATGGCGTCACCTTGTGCACCCTGGGCAACCTGGTTTCGAACCAGACTGCCACCGTAACGGTGACGTTGCTTGCGACCAATTCGGGAACGCTTACCAACACTTTCTCTGTCAGCACCACCTCGACGGACTTGAACATCACCAACAATTCAGTTCCTCTGGCGACGACCTTCACCTTGCCTGCGCCGGACATCGTCGCGTCAGGCGCGCATTTGATCGGGGGTCCGGCGAATGGCAGCATTCTCGCTGGCCAGACTGTCACCATTTCGCTGCAACTGGCGAACGTCGGCACGGCAGACGCGACCAATCTTTCGGCGACCTTGCTTGCGGGCAACGGAGTGATGTTGTCCGGTGGGAACAATACGCAAAATTACGGCGTGCTGGTGCATGGCGGGCCTTCCATCGCGGAACCGTTCACCTTCACCGTTGGCGGCATTTCCAACAGCGCTTCAGTGGTGGCGACGTTGCAGTTGTCGGATGATAATAACGGCACGAACCTGCCGCCGGTCAGTTTCACGTTCAATCTGCCTCAAACGAACTCGTATGCGAATGCCAATGGCATCGTGATTCCTGATCACGGTCCTGCGACACCCTATCCTTCCGTGATCACTGTGACCAACGGAACCGGCCTGGTAAGCAAAGCGACGGTGACGCTGAATAACTTCAGCCATCAATTCCCGAATGACGTTGAGATCATGTTGGTCGGCCCCGCTGGTCAAAGCGTGGTGCTGATGTCGGGCGTCGGCGGCGCGCGCGCGGTCACAAATATCACCCTGACCTTTGACGATGCCGCGACGAACCTGCTGCCGTCTTCGACGGATCAATTCTCGGTTAACATGCGCCAGTTGGTTTCGGGCACAAACCTTCCGACCGACTTCGGTTTGGGCATGCCGTTCGCGAGTCCCGCGCCGGCCGCGCCTTCCGCTTCGGCTCTGACAAACTTTGTTGGCAGCAATCCGGCGGGCACTTGGGCCTTGTATGTATTGGATGATTCTCCGGGCGATAGTGGCATTATCGCCGGTGGCTGGAGCTTGAATCTGGCGACGGTCAGTCCTGTGAATTCCGCCGCGGATCTCGCGGTCAGCATAGTGAAATCATCGGGCGCGGTCGCTACGGGCGGCACGGCCACATTCACTGTCACTATCACGAATAAAGGTCCGTCGGCTGCGGCCAATGTGACCATCACGGACACGCCTTCGATCGGATTGACGTTCACTGGCACTTCGCTGGGCGTCTCCACGATCAATTCCAATAGCTCGGTGTTATTCAATATCGGCAGCCTCGCGGCGGGCAGCAATACGAGCTTCACTATTTCAACGAGTCCGACGGTTGGCGGCACGCTGGCGAACGCGGTTGCGGTCAGTTCCGACCAGACCGATCTCAATCCGGGCGACAACACCGCGCAAGCCAGCTTCCAGGTGTTGCTCACTCCGCCAACGCTGACCGCCACGGCGGGCAGCACGAATGGCACGTTCGCATTGACGCTGAACATCTCCGGGCCGGTGGGTATTTATAATATCTTTGCGACGACTAACATCACCGACGCGTTCAGTACCTGGACGACGGTCGGCAGCGTGACCAACTCGTCCAGTTCGGTGCCATTCACCGATACGAACGCGGCGAATTTCCCATCGCGCTACTATCGCGCTGTGCTGGCCCAGTAACGAATTCGATCATTCAATTACGTCTTCGCCTGTAGCGGCGGTCTATGACTGCCGCACTTTTCAAGCGCGAGCGCAATCCATCCCATGAAAGTCTATGGCTTGACCGGTGGCATCGGCATGGGCAAATCCGTGGCCGCGACGACGCTTAGTGAACGAGGCATCGCGGTCGTGGATACCGACCTTATTGCGCGTCAAATCGTCGAGCCGGGAGAACCGGCGTTGGGCGAAATTCAAGCCGCGTTCGGTCAGGAGTTGGTTGGCGCGGACGGACGATTGCGCCGCGACGAACTGGCTCGGCGGGTCTTCGGCGATAACGCCGCACGGAAGCGTCTCGAAGAAATTCTTCATCCGCGCATCCGAACGATCTGGCAGGCGCAAGTCGAAGCGTGGTGCAAAGAGAATCGTCCGCTCGCGGTCGTGGTGATTCCATTGCTCTATGAAACCGCGGCGGAGAATTGTTTCGACGCCGTGATTTGCGTTGCGTGCTCGGCTGCCACGCAAAAGCAACGCCTTCAAAATCGCGGCTGGGATGCGGATCAGATCAAAAAACGCATCGCCTCGCAATGGCCGGTGGAAAAGAAAATGGACCGAGCGAATTTCGTGGTGTGGACTGAGAGCAGTATTGAAGTTCACCAAGCGCAACTTTCGCGCGTCATTGGCTAAGGCATTTTGCGCCACAGGGCGCGCGAATTTCGGTATCAATTTTCGCGGGCTTTGATAAAGTTTCGGCGATGCTTCTAACCCAAGACGAACTTCAAAGTCTCATCCACGCGCGGCATCGCACGCCCCATCAACTTCTCGGCATGCACCCGCTGGGCGACGGTTCCGGCGTGGTGGTGCGCGCGTTATTACCGAATGCGGCCAAGGTCGAAATCGAGCCTACGCACGAGAAAAAAAAGCCGAAGTTTCAACTCAAGCAGTTGGACAAGTGCGGCCTTTACGAAGGCACGACCGCTGCGGCCAAGGACGTCTATGCTTACGATTTGATCATCACCGATTACCAGGGCAATACGCGCCGCACGCGCGATGCCTATTCTTTTTTGCCGACGCTGAGCGAGACGGATTTGTATTTGTTCGGCAAGGGCGATGAGCGGCGCATTTACGAAAAGCTTGGGGCGCAATTAAGGACGATTGACGGCGTCGCGGGCACGAGCTTTGCGGTGTGGGCGCCGAACGCGCAGCGCATGAGCGTGGTCGGCGATTTCAACGGCTGGGATGGGCGTTATCATGCGATGCGGCTGCTCGGCGCGTCGGGCGTGTGGGAATTGTTCGTGCCGGGCGTGGGCGAGGGCACGCATTATAAATACGAAATCAAGGGCGCGAACGGCGATTTGTTTTTGAAGACGGACCCGTACGGATTCTTTTTCGAGGCCGCGCCGAAGAATGCGTCCATCGTTTGGAACAACCAGAAATTTGCGTGGACGGACGACGCGTGGTGCAAGCGCCGCCGCGAGAGCAACGCGCTCAAATCGCCGATGAGCGTGTACGAATTGCATCTCGGTTCGTGGCGAAAAAAATCGGTGGCGGAGTCCTTCAGCTATCGTGAACTCGCCGGGATGCTGGTCCCGTATGTCACGCAAATGGGTTTCACGCATGTCGAATTGCTTCCCGTTTCCGAGCACGCATTTTATCCCTCGTGGGGTTATCAGGTGACGGGATTTTATTCACCGACGACGCGTTACGGCACACCGGATGATTTTCAATATTTCGTGAACGCGCTGCACGAAGCGGGAATCGGCGTGCTCATTGACTGGGTTCCCGCGCATTTTCCGCGCGACGAATTTGCGCTGGCGAAATTCGACGGCACGGCGCTTTACGAGCACGAAGATCCGCGCAAGGGCGCGCATCAGGATTGGGGCACACTGATTTTTAATTATGGCCGCCATGAAGTGAGCAATTTTCTCACGGCCAACGCGCTGTTCTGGTGCGAGCGTTATCACATTGATGGGCTGCGGGTGGATGCCGTGGCCTCGATGCTTTATCTCGATTATTCGCGGCGGGAGGGCGAATGGGTTCCGAACCAATATGGTGGCCGTGAAAATCTGGAGGCGATTGAGTTTCTCAAAAAATTCAATTACCTCACTCACACCGAACATCCGGGCGTGGTGACGATTGCGGAAGAATCCACCGCGTGGCCGCTGGTGACGCGTCCGCCGTATCTGGGTGGCTTGGGATTTTCGTTCAAATGGAACATGGGCTGGATGCATGACACGCTGAATTATTTCCAGCGCGATCCGGTTTATCGCAGTCATCATCAGAACGATCTCACGTTCGCGATGCTGTATCATTACAACGAAAATTTTGTCCTGCCGCTTTCGCATGATGAAGTGGTGCATGGCAAAAGTTCGTTGCTTGGCCGGATGCCCGGTGATGACTGGCAAAAATTTGCGAACCTCCGCTCGCTGCTGGGCTATCAATGGACGTTCCCGGGAAAGCCGCTGCTTTTCATGGGCTGCGAATTTGGACAGAGCGCTGAGTGGAATGCGAATGCTTCGCTTGATTGGCATCTGCTGGATCAGGGGCCGTATCATCGCGGGCTTCAACGATTTGTCGAGGACTTGAATCGCCTCTATCTTTCAGAAGCGGGATTGTATGAATCGGATTACGACATCGGTGGATTTTATTGGATAGATTGCGCCGATCATCGCAACAGCGTGTTCAGTTTCATCCGGCAGAATCACGATCAGACGAGTGTGCTGCTGGTGGTGTTGAATTTGACGCCGTTGATGCGGACGCATTATCGGATCGGGCTGCCGCGTCCGGGGCGCTGGAGTGAATTGTTGAACAGCGACGCCGCGATTTATGGCGGCGGGAATCGCGGGAATTTAGGCGGGGTGATGTCGGAAGATTATAATGTTCACAACCAATCGTACTCGGCCGAGTTCACGCTGCCGCCGTTGAGTATTTTGGTGTTCCGTCCCGAGCATTGAAGTACAAAGAAACTGGTGGCCTGCTTTTACGGCCACCAGGAAAATACTACTTTGGTTGAAGAACTTCACGCCCGAGGCGCGCCGTTTTTTCGCAGGTTAAAGACGGGTCTTTTCACCTTCACCATGATGATGAAGACGGAGAGAATTACAAAATCTCTTGTCACGGAGATGCTGGCTTTCTGCTGCATGAGAGGGAAAAAGCATGGCCCATACCAAGTGCGCGGGGGTTAAGTCCAAGCTCAATTCTGCCGACATCATTCCGAGCGCCGCATTCCCCTTGTCCAGATTTGAAGACAGGTGTCCAGAATTGGCACGAGCGGCAGGGAATTATCGCGGAAACTGGTCGAATTTCGGCTCGGACATAAAACGATTGTCGCCCTCGAAGGTCACCACACCGTCATCAATCGTGAAGCGCGTCTTCCCCGCGAGCGAAAGCGCCTGCAAGGCTTCCCAGCCATTCAAATTCCAGCCGGCGAAGCTGTGGCGATAGAAGTGGAAGGAGTCGTAGGAATGAATCCGGGGAAGGAATTGCGCGCGGAGGTTTTTTCGCAGGATGGGCAGCAGGAAATCCCAATCGCGATCATTATAGAGCGCGTGTTGGATGAACGGGCGACCTTCGATGCGCGAGGCGGTGTCCAAATCTTTTATGGTGGCGAGAGGTTCGAGCGGGTCTTCGGTGGTGTGCAAGAGAAGCAGCGGCGGGCGAAAAGTGACCTGGATGAGAGTTTGATTGGTGAGGGCATTGATGGCATCGAGCAGGGTTGGGGCGGCGTTGGTCAGCTTCGCGCGCGCGCGGCGGAACATGTAAAATTCATCGGTGGCGCCGGGCATGAAGACCAGGGCTTTCACGGTTGGGTCTTCGCGAAAAGCCGGGAGCAGGAGCTTGAGACAATTTGTGCGATTCAATTCGGCGACCGAAACGCCCAGCGGCATCCGGCTTAGGGCGTCCTGCCAGGTTTCACCGGCGCGAGCGGAGAATTGCGCCAGAAAAATTTCCAGCGCGAGCAACAGCAATGTAAGAAATGATTTCACAAGGAGAGTCGCACGACACGTTCCTGAATTTGTTCCGACCAGCGTGTTAGATAGCCGAGCACGCGATACATTTCCTCGACGCGATCGAGTGGCCGGTTGGCGCTGGCAGTTGCGGTTTCCCACGCTGAATTCATGGCCTTGAGTTCTAGCAATAATTCTTCGCGCTGAGAATGAATCTTTTGCTGGCGCAAGGAAAGTTGTGCGACCCAATTTTGCGCGCGTTCAAACCACGGGACTTTTAAAATCGGCGAGGTGACGCGCGAATATTCGAGGAGGAAGGCATCCACTTGTTTGCATAGCTGGCCGATCTCGAACATCGCGGTCATCAGGTTTTCCGGGACGCGCTGGATGTCGGCGGGTTTTGCACCGCGTTCCAATTCGAGCAAGTGGCGCAGGCGCTCCTTCGGTTCGCGCAAACATTGATACGCGGAATTCAATTCGGCGAAGCGCGCGCTGGCGGCGATGCGTTCGGGTTCGGGCGATTGATGGACGCGATCGGGATGGGTTTGCGTGGAGAGCGCGAGAAATTTTTCCTTGAGTGAATCGAGGTCGAGCCACGGGCGGCGCGGTTCGTTCAGCAGGGCGAAGTTGTCGGTCATGGCGAGCCGCCGCGGAAAAATTACGCGCTGAAACTTTCGCCGCAGGAGCAACTGGTGGCGGCGTTGGGATTTTTCACTTTGAAGCCGCCTTCCTGCAAGGCATCCACGTAATCGAGTTCGCTTCCGGTCACGTAAAGGGCGCTCTTGGGGTCCACAACCACGCGAATGCCGCAGGACTCGACGAGGATATCGCGGTTGGCGGGGCCGTCCTGCAAATCCATTTTGTATTGCAAACCGGAGCAGCCGCCGCCGACGACGGCGACGCGCAGAACGCCCTGGGCGCGACCCTGGCGGGCGAGGAGCGAGCCAACTTTTTTTGCGGCGCTTTCAGTGACTTTGATCAGGCGCTCATCGCCGACGCGAAAGGTGGCGGCGGGACGATTTTGGGTTGTGGATGCGGCGATCATGTTTTACTACGTTGTAATTGTATAGCGGGTGGGCGGGAGCGTCAATGAGGGGAAGTTTTTAGCCGCGGAGGCGCGGAGGCCGGAAGGAGGGAATTAAAAATTAAAAATTTCGGACGAGCAGTTGGGTGTTTTTGGAAATGGTGGTCAGTAGTGGAAGAAAATGCGCATCACAATGACAAGGATCAGGATAAAGCAAATTATCAGCCATTCACGAAAACGCCTCCGGCTTCGCCACGCTGTCAGATTGTAATAAGGTTTTCCTTCCTTCCGATCGCTGTTTATCAAAATGACGAAGACGATCAGACCAATCAAGACTGACGCGATCGCGTAACGAATTATTCTTTCTTTCGTTTCCATTGCAGTCATCCGCAGATAGCCGAAAAATAAGTAATCAGCCAGGGAATTCAGAGGCGAGAAGGTCCTTTTTTGATTTGCGATAAATAAGGGCCACCGTACCGGCAGGAATCAATGCCATGGCTGTGAAAACGAGAAACAGGATGCTGATGATTAGCATCTTTTCAAAGAAAGATGGCGAGTCTTGTGCCAGTGCGACTGGGTCATCTCCCCAGTCAATCATCATCCAGCTTGTTACCCATATTATGCCGCTAAAAACGGCGACGCGAAGGACGGTCCCTAAGATGGTCAAGCGATTCGACCGGCGGCGCAACATGAAAAATTGAATCAGGGCAGTCAGAATGAACATCAGCAGGAACAAGCCGCAGACTTTACCTGTTGTGTCCATAAATCAGTTTTTTTGGTGAGCGACGATCTATCACGTCTGCGGGAAACAATATAGTGATGACGTGGAGTGTCAGCGAAAAAAGTTTGGTGAGGAAACCGCTGAAGCGGTTGGGAACGTACGTTGGTACTGGTTTTCCCCCAACTGAAGTTGGGGGTTAATGAGAAGTGGTGAGACGGATTGCGCTTTGGAAAAAATGGCGATTAGTTAACTGACAATGCTGAGGCGAGAATTTGGCTTTTGGCGCGGAATTGTGCCGCCTCCTGACGGAGCTTGTTTTTTTTGGTTCGATAATTATAAACATGCCGGCCCTACGGGCCTTAGAGGAGGCACCGAGTGTTGGACATTTCCTATCTTCATCATCGGTTATGTTTTTCTTCAGCTAATTCAAATGCCAAGCTTTTTGAAGCGGGCTTTTACTTGCTTGAAATGGAAGTCGAGGTTGCAGAGTTTGTCGAGTTCGGCGCGGGTGAGGAATTCGGCGACTTCGGGGTCGGCGAGGAGTTGGGTTTTGAAATCGGCATTAGCATCGCCGGCGTGCTTGGACTGCCAGGTTTTCATGGCGTTGCGCTGGACGAGTTCGTAGGCAGCTTCGCGGGTGAGGCCTTTGCGGATGAGCGCGAGCAAAATGGTTTGGGAATTCCACATGCCGAGCGTGAGCGCGAGGTTGCGCCGCATGTTCTCGGGATAAACGATGAGGCCCTCGGTGAGTTTGCGCAGCGTGACGAGCATGTAGTCGAGGAGCGTGCAGGAATCGGGAAAGATGACGCGCTCGACACTGCTGTGGCTGATGTCGCGCTCGTGCCAGAGGGCGACATTTTCCAGGGCGGCGATGGCGTTGCCGCGCAGGACGCGCGCGAGGCCGGTGAGGCGTTCGCCGGTGATGGGGTTGCGTTTGTGCGGCATGGCGCTGGAACCTTTCTGGCCGGCGGCGAAAAATTCCTCGGCTTCCAAAACTTCGGTGCGCTGGAGGTGGCGGAATTCCGTGGCCCAGCGTTCGATGCTCGCGCCGACGAGGGCAATCGCACCGATGAATTCGGCGTGGAGATCGCGCTGGATGACTTGCGTGGCGATGGGCGCGGGACGCAGGCCGAGATTTTTGCAGACGAAGGCTTCGACTTGGGGCGAGAGATGCGCGCTGGTGCCGACGGCGCCGGAAAGTTTGCCGACGGCCACGGATTTTTTTACGGCAACGAGGCGTTGTTCAGCGCGGCCAAATTCGTCGTACATCAAGGCGAGCTTGAGGCCAAAGGTGGTGGGCTCGGCGTGGATGCCGTGACTGCGGCCGATCATGGGGGTGAATTGATATTTGCGGGCCTTGGCGGCGATGACTTCGCGCAGGGCTTTCACATCGGCGATGAGAAGTTCGGCGGATTGCGCCATCTGCACGGCGAAGGCGGTATCGCCGACGTCGCTGCTGGTGAGGCCGAAGTGGAGCCAGCGGCTGGCGGGGGCGCCGATGTTTTCGGCGACATTAGTGGTGAAGGCGATGACGTCGTGGTTCAGGGTGCGCTCGAGTTCCTTGCAACGCTCGAGGTTGAAGGCGGCGCGAGCTTTCATTTGCGCAAAATCTTTTTTGGGAACGAGGCCTTGTTTGGTGAGGGCTTCGCTGGCGAGGAGTTCGATTTGCAGCCAGATTTCCAGCTTGCGTTGCTCGCTCCAGATGTCGCGCATCTCGGCGCGGGAATACCGTTGTATCATGCGAGGGAGGGTAGGGTGATGGGGGGGATGAGTCGAGTCTGGAAAGTGCGGAGTGCGGAATGCGGAGTGCGGAATGGGGGAAACAATGCGGGTGTGTGACGATTTGAAAGTGAAGTTACGGCTCGCGTGGCCGTTTGCCCCCCGATACAGGTTGAAAAGGTTATAGATTTACCGCCAACTCGATAAGTCTGCGGACGGTGTTCAGATTGCGCGCGGTTCCGGCGGTGGCGGCGGGAATTTTTAATTTGGAATCGGCCATGCCGTCGCCGTAGTGGACGTAGATCTCGCGCAGGCCCAATTTTATTTCTTCGTTTTTGTGGCCGGTGATTTCGTCGAGGGCATTGCGTGGCGGCGGGGCGTCGAGGAAAATGGCCACAGTGCGGTTGGATGCGGCGTTGGGAAAGGGATTTTGGGCTAGTATCTCTGACATCTCAACAGGTGTGCGAACGAGAACGCTTATGGGTTTACCTGCGTGCTTTTCGATTTGTGATTCGAGCAGAGCTTTGACCTGGGCTTCGGATTTTTTGCTTTTGAAGATGACGTTGCCGCTGGCGATGTAGGTTTGCGCGTTGGTGAAGCCGGCTTTTTCACACAAGGTCTTGAGGTCTTGCATGGGGAGTTTTCCGGTGCCTCCGACGTTTACGGCGCGCAGGAGAGCGATGAAGGTGTTCATGGCAACCGTTAAAGAAAAAGAAATATCAGCGTTTGGACATTTTGGCGCGGGCGGCCTGGAGGATTTCGCGTTCGCGGTCGGTGAGGCTTTGGATGCCGTGGGCGGAAATTTTGTCGAGGATGGGGTCAACTTCCTTGCTGATGAATTCTGCGGAGGGCACGTCCTGGGCGGCCTGGCGCGAGCGGCGGCGCATGGTGGAAAATGACGAACCGGCGACGGCGGCTTTAATCATGCGTTCGCTGCGCTCTTTTCGCTGGAAGGGATTCCATTGCGTGAAGGAGCGCGCGGGGTTCATGCCCCATTTGACGAAGGCGACGCCGGTGAGCAGGCCGCCGAGATGCGCGGCGTTGGCGGAGTCGTCAAAGGGAACGAGGGTGGCAAAGGCCGAATATAAAAGCAGAAACCAAAAGAGATAGATGACGCGGATGGGAATCGGGATGAAGAAGAGGAAAAATTCCTGCATGGGAAAAATCATTGCGAAGGCGCCGAGCAAACCCATGATGCCGGCGGAAGCGCCGACGACCGGGGCGTCGAAATGATGCGGGAGGAAGGTGGCGAGCAATTCGAGTGCGCCACCGAGGGTGCCGCTGAGGAAATAGAGCGTGAGAAATTTTTGTTTGCCGAGGGTTTCTTCCATTGGCCGGCCGATGAAATAGAGGCCAATACAATTCCCGAGGACATGCCACGGCCACGGGACCGAGTGCATGAATTGGAAGGTGATGATCTGCCAGAAATGTTTTTCACGAAAACCGTGGACGCTGAGGCCGAAGGTTTCGGTCGGGCGCAGGTTGGTGTAAAAAGTAAGAAAGGCCTGAATGACGAAGAGGACGAGCAGGGTGACGATCAGCGTGTTCGTCAATGACCGGCGAGAGTCATAAGACGGGCCGCGCATGTATGAGCGATCGTCCAACATATCGAGTTAAAATTAGTCCGATGCGGGGTTGATGTTCAATGTACTTTTCACTTCGGGCTGGCGAAGGACCGGCGGCACGGTGCGGCGGCGGTTGCGCAATAATTTCCAAGTCAACCACGCGCCGGTCGCGATGCCGCCCAGATGCGCGGCGTGGGCCCAATTCCCCATCAGGCCGTCCAGTTGCAAGCCGATTGCGTGGGGCAGATGCGGCCCGATCCACGGCAGGAAAATTCCAAAGACGGAAAACGCGACTGAGAGCCAGATCAGCGTGCTCGCGCGCATGCGCAAGGGAATGATGAGAAAGAGCAGCAGATAAAGTTTTTGATTCGGATAGAGAACCGCAAAGGCCGCGACCAAGCCAAATACTCCGGCTGAAGCGCCGACGACTCCGGGAGTGCCAAATAAATTTGGAAGCAACCACGCGCCGAGCATTTGCACGAGGCCGCCGATCGCGCCGCTGAGGAGATAGAGTTGCAGCATGCGGCGTTTGCCGAGAGTGAATTCGACGACGCGGCCAAAAATAAAAAGTCCCCACAGGTTCAGAATGATGTGGAGGAAACCGCCGTGCATGAATTGGAAGGTGAGCAGTTGCCAGAAATAGTGATGGCGCAAGCCGTCGAGGCTGAGGGCAAAATAATCATCCACGGGAAAAGCGGGATGAAATCGCCCGGCGTAAAGTTGAAAACCGAAGGCGATAATATTGAGGATGACCAGGGTGATGGTCACCGGTCCTCGGGGTCTGGCTGGCCGCTCGCTTGCGGGCTCGAAATCGTTTGTGTCTGCCACGGTGAAAACATAGCCGTGACTATTGAAAACACAAGTTTTCCAGCGGTTATATTAGGCGGTTGAGAAAATATCCCGGGCGTTCCGCTTCAGGAGAATCGGTGATGAACCAAGCGCGCATTTTGGGGCGTGAAGCGGCGATACTGACGAAAGCATGTGCGCCCATGAGAAACGCGGCGGTGGAGAGGGCGTCGGATTCTGTGACGGAAGGCATTGCCACCGCTGCGAGCATGATGCCGGAGGCGGGCATACCGGGGCGGCTGTGCATGATGTGGCCATAAGTTTTGCCTTCCTGCTGAAATGATTTTTCCTGGTTGCCGGAGACGGACAGCGCTTCGTCGCGCAAGGTTACCAGCAGGTCGGATTTTTGCGGCTTTTCCGTACCTGCGGGCGGTTCGGGGCAATCCAAAGTGATTTGCCAGGCGTCCGTGCCGGGAGGGCTGCCGATGCCATAGACCGAACTCGTGCCGCCGTGAATCAGTGCACTGGTGATGCCGGCTTCGCGCAACAATCCCACGGCGCGTTCGATGGCGTAGCCTTTGCCGATGGCGCCAAGGTCGAGGATCACACCGGGAACTTTAAAACGAACGGTGAAATTTTCGGGGTTCAGTTCGACGTGCCGCATGCCGGTGCGTTCGCGGGCGGTGTTGATTTCGTCGCTGGTGGGCACGCGTCCCAAGCCGCCCATGAAACCCCAACAGCGGGTAAGCGCGCCGAGGCTGATATCGAAAGCGTTTTTAGTTTCGTGGGTCAACTGGCGGCAGTGTTCGAGGAGGTGAAAAACATTGGGGCTGACGCGCACGGGTTCGGCGGCGGCGCGGGCATTGACGTGGGCGATCTCGCTGGTGGGGAGGTAGAGGCTGAGTTGGCTTTCGACGCGGTCAATCTCGCCGAGGGCTTCTTCACCGGCGGCGCGCAGGGCAGCTTCATTCTCGCCGTGGAGGAGAAGCTCGAAACGGGTCGCCATGGCGTTGCGGGCGAGCGCGACGGTTTTCATAAAGTTGGGCCAGCGGTCTTTTTAGTTTATGGCTTCGTTTCGGCTCAGTCATCGGTCACCTGACCGACTCCTTCGCCGAAACCTCACCATAAACTAAAAATCCTCGCTTGGGAGCGTCATACTATTTGTGCAAAAGCTAAACGGGTTTCGCGGCGTTGGCAGCGAAACCCGTTGGTTGAATTGTTCGGCGGTCATAGACCGCCATTACCGGTTTAAGATTCGGGTAATGTGCCGTAGGTGATGGCTTCGATTTTCTTGCCGGAGCCGTCGGTGATGGTGCGGGTCTTTTCGTCGAAGAGGCACATCGTGTTCAGGCGGTTCGACATTTCGGCGAGCGAGATGACGGTTTGCACGCGGACAGCGAGGTCGCTGTTGGCGTTCGTCGGCTTGCCGCTGCGGATGCAATCGAAAAAGTTTTTTTCATGCACGCGGATGTCTTCGGGCTGCATGCCGTCCATCGTCGCGGGATCAATTTCTTCACTGAATTCGCGCTCGGGCACGAGTTCGATGCGGTTGCCGCCGTCGCCGATGTTCAGCGTGGCTTTGTGGCCGTAAACAACGAAGCCAGGACTCTTGGCGTTGACCGTGCCGCAGGTGAGGGTGATGAGATAGCCGCTGGGGAATTCGGCGAGCAGTTGCTGATGCTCGGGAACTTCGCGCTCGATGGTATCGGGCGTGTTGCGATCGGCATGGACGTTGCGCGTGCCGAGACTGGTGACGCGCACGGGGAATTCCGGATTGCCGGACGCGAGCATGAGCGGGTGAAGGCGGTGCGGCGCGAGATCGCCGAGGACGCCCGCGCAGTAGGGATAATATTTGCGCCAGCGATGGAAGGCATCGGGATTGAAGGGGGTGTGTTTGTGAACGGGCTTCTGCCAGGTTTCCCAATCAATGTTTTCGGGCTTGTCGTAATCGGGGTCGAGGTTGAAGGGGTTGGAATTCCATTCGCCGCCGACACTGTTGCGGCAATAATAGCCCTGCGCCCAAACGAGAGTGCCGATCTTGCCACCACTGACGAGTTCGGCGCATTTCTGCCAGCCGCCAGCGGAGCAGCCTTGCGAGCCGATCTGAAAAGTCTTGCCGGTGCGCTTGACGGCGTCGTGGACCATGAAAGCTTCGCCGAGATAACGGCTCATGGGTTTTTCGCAATAGACGTGTTTGCCGGCGTCGAGGGCATTAATAGAAATGGTCGAGTGCCACGGATCGTGGGTGGCGATGACGACGGCGTCCACGTCCTTGCGGTCGAGGACCTTGCGGTATTCGAGATACACATCGGCGTCGGCGAGGCCGCAGTTGTCCTTGTTTTTAGCCCAATCGCGGCGTTTGCTGAAAAGGTCACAGGCGGCGACGACTTGCACGTTGTTCGCGCTTTCGTTGTCGTGGATGCCTTTCAAATGGTTCTGGCCGATGCCGACGCCGAGGCCGATGACGGCGACGGTGATGCGGTCGTTCGCGCCAATGGTTCGGCCGGTCGAGGGCGCCTGATTCTGGCCGTAAACGGGCGTTTTAAAGAGGTTGGTGGTGGCCACAACTGCCGCGGCTGTGGAGGTTTTTTTGATGAAATCGCGGCGGGTGCTGACGGCAGCGAGTGGTTTGTTCGTATTATCCATATATTATTGTTAAAAAAATGTGCCCGAGATTATTAGACGATTATTAGCGAAGAAAAATTCGCGGTCAATCATAGACGTGGAGAGTGCGGAATGCGGAGTGCGGAGTGCGGAATGGGGAAGTTTTCAGTTTCAAGTTTTCAGTTTGGGGAATTATTTGGACGGAGCGGCGGATTCTGTGGGGCGGAGGCTTTCATGGCCAGGGCGCGGGTGAGGTTTTTTTGGGCTCGGGGGTCGGTGGGATTTAATTTTATTGCGGTTTGGAATTCGGTGATGGCGTCGTCGAGGTGGCCGGTGACGCCGAGGGCACTGCCGAGGCTGTTGTGATGATCGGCGTTTTTGGGGTCTAGTTTGACGGCTTCCTGAAGCTCGGCGATGGCTTCGTTGTGACGGCCTTTGCGCATGAGCAGGGAGCCAAGGTCGGAATGGCGGGACGCATTATCGGGCTGAAGTTGCAGGGCGATTTGAAATTCGTTGATGGCTTCGTCGAGGCGTGAATCGTCTTTGGAGAGGATTTTGGCGATGTCATCGTGAGGCAAGGGGTCGGCGGGGTTGAGGCGGGCGGCTTGCTGGAATTGGGCGATGGCGTCGTCGTTGCGGCCGACGCCGATCAAGGCGACGCCGAGGCTGGAATAAGTATCGGCAATGCCGGAGCGTTGGGCGATGGCGGCTTTGAAATGTGCGATGGCTTCGTCGTATTTGCCTTGCTGGGAAAGGGCCTGGCCGAGGTTGTAGTGCGACTCGAAATAATTGGGGGAAACGATGAGCGAATGGCGATAGAGAGCAATGGCGGCGTCCAGTTGGCCGCGTTCGGCGAGGCAAATTCCAAGGCCGACATCGGCGAGAGTATTGTTTTCGGTGGTGTCAACGGCGCGTTGGAACATGGTTTCGCTGTTGTGCCAGTATTTGATTTGGTGTTCGGTGACAATGGCGCAAGCGAGGGCGCAAACTATCCCGAGGCCGGAGAGAGCGAGAGTGGCGCGGGGAGATTTACGAAGGAAAGTTTGCACACTCCAAACCAGCGCTGCGGTAATGCCCAGCGAGGGAAGATAGGTATAGCGATCCGCCATGGATTGTTCTCCGATTTTGACGAGGCCGATGACCGGGACGAGCATGCCGAGAAACCAAAGCCAGCCAAATAAAAGCGCGGGCTGCGTTCGGCGAAGCGCGATCACGAAGATTGAAATGATTACCAACAACGCGGCGGCTTCGGCTACGGTGGCTGTGGGAAGAGTGGCGGCAAACGGATACAGAGGAGATAGATTGGTGGGCCAAAATATTTTGCCGAGATAATGGCAGTAAGCGACGAGGGCATTGGCGGTGCGAGCGCTCAGGGGAATCGCAGCGACCATCGCGGCGCCGTGGGCCTGGGCAAAAAATGCGATGAGGCTGAAGGCGATGGTGAGGAGGAAAAAGGGAATTTTTTCGACGAGCAGGCGAGAGAAGCCAAGCGTCGAAAAGCGATTCAGCGGCCAGTAATCCAGAAGCAATAAAACGCACGGCGTGGTGACGAGCATGGATTTGGACATGAGGCCGAGGCCGAAAAATATCAAGGCGAGCGCGTAATGGAATCGGCGTTTTGATCCGATGGCTCGTTGCGCGGAGACGTAACGCTCATACGCGAGCAGCGTGAGGAGGAAGAAAAAGGTGCTGAGCACATCTTTGCGTTCGGAAATCCAGGCGACGGATTCGACGCGGAGTGGATGGAGGGCGAAAAGCAGGGCAATGAAGAAAGCGGGCCATCGGCGTCCGGTGAGCCGCGCAAATAAAAGAAAGACCAGTGACGCATTGATGGCGTGGATGATAACGCTGCTGAGATGATGGCCCCATGGACGCAAGCCATAGAGCTGGCCATCGGCCATGTGGGAAATCCAGGTGACGGGATGCCAG
Source organism: Verrucomicrobiia bacterium (assembly GCA_036268055.1). Lineage (NCBI taxonomy): Bacteria > Pseudomonadati > Verrucomicrobiota > Verrucomicrobiia > Verrucomicrobiia bacterium. Next base: position 96,699 of record DATAUW010000016.1, read on the forward strand.
TTGGCGCCGTGCGCGGCGAAGGCCCATTTGAAGCCGTCGAGGGTGAGACCTTGTTGGACGTAGGGATTGGCGGTGACGTACTCGGGGTCGTCGTAGGTGACGAAATCGTTTTTTATGGCGGGCGAAAAAACGAGGAAAGTGACGAGGAACAGGAGCAGACTGGCGAATAGAATGTTTTTGGCGGAAGCAGGTTTTGTTTCCGTGTCCGTATTCATATCTCAATGGAAGAGAGTAGGGACGGGCGGGGGAACGGGAAAGTGCGAATTGAAGGCCGGAGCGGGTTCAGGGGGAAACGATTCGTGCACGAAGGTTTGGCGAAGCGATGGTTTGGAAGTGCGAAAGGTTGAAAGTATAAATGCGTTGGGCATTGCTTTTGGCCGCCGCCGCGAGGAGCAAGGCATCGTAGATTTTTCCGCCCTGAACATTAAATTTTGTGGCCGCCTCGATGGTTGTGGAATATTCCTTTGCCGATAGCGAAACCAAAGTGAAATCTTGTATGAGATTTTCTGACAGGAGTTGCCAGGCGATGGGGGGTGGGACCTGGCTGGCTCCCGGCAGGCGCGTCAGCACGGCGTAAGATTCCGCCAGACTGTGCGCGGCGATGAAACCCTGATCGGCGCGAGATTTGATGCGCTCCAAAATGGGCCGTGCGGCTTGATGATGCGGATGGTTTCCCACAAACGCCGCCACGAGGACGTTGGTATCGCAAAAAACTTTCATCGCTTGGTGGTTGCGCGGCCGAGGACATCATCCATTCGCTCTTCGCGGGATGCGTCTGCGAAATCCTGATTGGTGAGGTGGCCGGGAGCGGTAAAGACGAGAACTCCGTTTATGCGTTTCAACTGGCCGACGGCGTTGGTGGGGCGAAGTTCGATGGCGCCTGCTTTGACTTCAATGGCCAGCATATCGCCGCCACGAAGATGAAATCTATCGCGCAGAGTTTTCGGGAGCACAACCCGGCCAGCGCGATCCATTTGGACATTGGTTTCTTTCATGGATGGATAATACCATTTCCGAATGGTAAATACCATTTAAAATGGTATATTTGGCCGAATGGTGGTATTTTCGTGCGAGGGGGTTTTTCGTCTCTGTTGGGCTTGGTGGTCATTTAAGAACCCCTCTCTTCAACTATCTCCCCACGCGGTCGTGGGGAAAGAGGGGCGGAGTGCGTTCGGTTGGCGATTGCAGGTGACTAAAATGGCGTTTGTTAGATATTTGATTTTGGTCATCCTGCGGGACTTCGGCGGCCGCGGTGGCATCGTCGTGCCATTTTAAAGGCAGTGCGGATGGGGCCGATGTGCCTGGCTGGTGAACTGAAAACTTGAAACGGAAAACTTTGCCCATTACTTTAAATGCGATTCACCAAAAAGTGTTTATGAAAACCAAACTTTCCCGCCGTTCTGTTTTGAAGACCACCGCTGTCGCCGCCGCTGTCACCGCTCTTGGGCATCGTCTTAGTGCCGCCGAAGCGGCTTCGGGCGCGGCGCTCAAGGGGCGCATCAATCATTCAGTTTGCAAATGGTGTTATGACAAGATCCCGCTGGAAACCTTGTGCCAGGCGGGCAAGGAAATGGGTTTGCAATCCATCGAACTGCTCCTGGTTTCGGATTTTCCCACGCTCAAGAAATATGATTTGAGTTGCGCGATGGTCACGGGCGTGCCCGGCGGCATCACGAGCGGGCTCAATCGCGTCGAGAACCATGATAAGATTGTTGAGTATTTTGAGCAGACGATTCCGGCGACGGCGGAGGCGGGTTATCCGAACATCATTTGTTTTTCCGGCAATCGCAAAGGCATGAGCGATGAGGAGGGGTTGAAGAATTGCGTCAAGGGTTTGCAACGCATCACGCCGATTGCGGAGAAGCATAAGGTCACGATTTGCATGGAATTGCTCAACAGCAAAGTGAATCACAAGGATTATATGTGCGATCACTCGGCATGGGGCGTGGAGCTTTGCAAGCAGACCGGCTCGGAGCGGTTCAAGCTGCTTTACGATATTTATCACATGCAGATCATGGAGGGCGATGTCATCCATACGATCCGCGATAATCATCAATATTTCGCGCATTATCATACGGGAGGCGTGCCGGGGCGGCATGAGATTGACGAGACGCAGGAGCTTTATTATCCCGCGATCATGGAGGCGATCATTGCGACGGGTTTCAGGGGGCATGTGGCGCAGGAATTTATTCCGGCGCGGGCGGATGCGATTGCTTCATTGAAGCAGGGTGTGACGATTTGCGACGTTTGATACGCCGCTACGGTCGAATTTAAGGGATCAACAATCCAGCAATCGTCGCGCTTAGGTAGCAGGAAATTAATCCGCCGATCATGGCGCGGAAACCGTAGCGGGCGAGGTCGGAACGGCGGGTGGGCGCGATGGTGCCGATGCCGCCGATCTGAATCGCGATGCTGCTAAAGTTCGCGAAACCGCAGAGCGCATAGGTCGCGAGAGTAATGCTGCGAGGGCTCAAGGCCGCGGGCTGGCCGTTCATGGTTTGCGTGTGGATGATGCTGGAGAGGTCGAGGTAGCTGATGAATTCGTTGAGGAGAATGCGTTCGCTGAGAAGCTGGCCGAAGATTTGGCAATCGTGCCACGGCACTCCCATCAGCCACGCGAAGGGCGCGTTGATCCAGCCGAGCGCCACTTGCATCGTGAGCGGATGGTCCACGCCGAATTTGCGTTGCATCCAGCCGAGCGAAAAATTCACCAGCCACACGATGGCGACGAAGGCCATGACCATCGCCATGACATTTATGGCGAGCATCATGCCATCGCCGGCGCCGCGGCACAGGGCGTCAATGCCGTTCACGGTGTGCTTCTCGGTCTTGAGTTTTGCGGCGGCGGTGGTTTCGCTGCGCTCGGTTTCGGGAAACATGATTTTGGCGATGAGCAATGCGCCGGGCGCGCTCATGACAGACGCAGTGAGCAAATGGCCCGCGCTCATGCCGAGTTGGGCGTAGGTGATCATCACGCCGCTGGCGATGGTGGCCATGCCGATGGTCATGAGGGCGAACAATTCGCTGGCGGTCATGCCGGCGAGATACAATTTGATGACCAGCGCGGATTCGTCCTGGCCGACGAACATGTTCACGCCCGCCGCGAGACTTTCGCTGCCGCTGGTGCGCATGGTTTTTTGCATGATGATCGCCATGAAATGAACGATGCGTTGCAAAATTCCGTAGTGATAAAAAAACGAGGACAAGGCCGACACGATGACGATGGAGCTGGTGACGGAGATGACGAAGATGAACGCGTGGTCGGAGCCGAATTTGTCGTTCATGATGGCGGACGTGGCGAGCGGGCCGAAGACAAACATCGCGCCCTGGTTGGCGGCGTCGAGGAGTTTGTTGAAGACCAGCTGGATGTAACCGAAGAAGCGCTGGCCAAAGGCGGTTTGCAGGATGAAGACGGCGAAACCGAATTGCAGCGCGAGTCCGCAGAGCACGGTGCGCCAGGGAAAAAATTTCCGATTGTTGGAGAGGGCCCAGGCGATGCAGATGAAGATCAGCAGTCCGCACAGGCTAACCAGCTTGTTTCCCATGCGCCGCAGGTTACGAAACGCAAACGCAAAAGGCAAAAGTTATTCTCGGCGGAATGCAGAAGAAGGCACGAGGAAAAAATTTCTAGACGGGGTTTCATAAGTGTCGGAGAGTGATAATGAGGCAAGCGAGGTGAAAGAAGGCTCGATACATTTTGATTTGATGATCCTAGCGCACCAACCATCTTCTGAAGCTGCCCAGCCAGGCAAAAGTCCGTTCGATTTTCCACCGCTTGCGGTAGCGCCGCAGAGCGCGGCCATCGTTGAGCGAGGGTTTGATTCGGTTTTTCCGATGCGGACTGATGAGCAGAATGCCCTTGTCCAGCAAGCGCCCGTCTTGAGCACACACAATCTCGCTGAGGGGAAACAGCCGACGGATTAGCCGGACGGTTAGTATCGGGAAAAAATCCGGTAACCTGTTTCGCGGACACGATGGTGTCCGCGATTTACTTTAGGAAGCAAACGTGAGTCAGATAAAGTAAAATAAATCACTTTAGAATAAGTTTCTGAATACCGTTTCGAAGTATAATTCCAATTAAAAAATACCAAACAGAGCCGATCATAATATAAATAAATGAAATAGCAAAAATACCCACATTCCACTTATCAACTAATTCATTCACAATGAAATCAGACAGAATTGATGCAGGATAATCAGCTATAGTTACAAGGATAGCAAGACCCGAGCTGTCCTTTGATTGAGAGGAAGACACGCTAAAAATAGTGACCGCAAATACAAAGTGAACAATAACCAAAAGAAAAGGAATTCTTTTAACAATTTGCATATCAATGAAAGGCGTGTATCACTAAATTGACTCGAAGCGGTTTCATAAGTGTCGGAGAGTGATAAAGAGGCAAGCGGCGTGAAAGAAGGCTCAATACATTTTGATTTGATGATCCTGGCGCACCAACCATCTTCTGAAGCTGCCCAGCCAGGCTTATCAAGCCGCTTCTACGGACTGACGAGGCGGAAATATTCGTTGCCGCCGACGGGGAAGGTCACGGTGTTGAGGCCGTTGGTCGCGACGATGGGAAAGGAGGTGGTGTTCACGTTGACCCAGTTCGTGGTGGCAAGGCTGGCGTTCTGTTGCAGAACGAAACCGGTCGAGGCCGACGACCAGGAGATGACGACGTGATTCGCGACAGTAGAAGTGCCGATGGAAAGCAAGGGTGAACCGACGACTTGCACCGCGGAGATGATTCCCCAGAAACCGCCGGTCAACGAATAAGAACCGCCGGAAAGATTGCCCGCAGCGGGTTGCCCAATGGTTCCGGTCACGGAATAGGAGCCGCCGGAGCTTGTGCCGCCGCCGCCCGCGATGGTGTGCCAGGAAATGTCGTAGGTCTGGGCAAAGGCGGTCGAGGCGGAAATTCCAGCCGCGATTAAGAGGGCAGCAAATGAGCGTCTCATGGCTGCCAGACCGTCTCACATCCATGTAAAAATGGCAAGTTTATAGTGGGTGAGGTTCCGCAGTGGGACGCATCTTGACATTATTCTTGAATGCAGGAGGGCGATTTTATTCCCGGGGAACGCGTGTGTCCTGAAACATAAAGCGGAAAGGTTTGGAAATAGTTTCCCGGGAGCGCACGCGTTCTGCACGGCAGTCCGGTTTAAAGATTTTTTTTGAGAAAGAGACGGAAAAGATGTGGCCGGCGAGGGCGCCAGCCACTGCACGCGAGGGCGCGTGCGCTCCCCGGGAACAAGATGACCAATCGTTCGCTGCGGCGGGTTCTTCCTTCCGGCGTTCAAACAGGCTTTTAGAGAAGCGGTTTTTTCCAGATGGGCACGACGCGTTTCATTTCGTCCACGAGCCATTGGGCGGCGGCGAAGGCTTCGGCGCGGTGGGGCGCGATGATTTCCAACCACAATGAGGCTTCGCCGACTTTTACCTGGCCAATGCGGTGGACGAGGCGCACGGATTCGATGGGCCAGCGTTTTTCCATTTCGTCGAACAGTTTGTGGAATTGATGGATGGCCATTTTCTCGAAGGTCTCGTAATCGAGGGCTTGAATGGGAGCGTCGTGTTCCATCGCGCGGACGACGCCGGTGAAATGCACGACCGCGCCCATGCGATCCGACAAGGCGCGTTGCGAGACGAGCGCGGGCTCGTGGATGGGTTCGGCAGAAATGGTGAGTTGGCGTTTCATGGGCGCGTCAACCGCCTTGCACTGGCGGAAACAGTGAGACTTCGTCGTTGGACTTTAGCGCATAGTCGCGGGTTTGGTATTCCACGCCGACAGCGATGAGGGAGGAATTTTGCATCGCGGCCCATTTGGGAAAGCGAACGGCGACTTGCGCGAGCAGATCGTTGAGCGTGGCGTTCTCGGGCAAGGTCACTGAGGTTTGCGCGACGCCGGTCAACTCTTTGAAGTACGAATAAAAATGGACCTCGATTTGCATCGCGGCGCGCGGCTATTTGCGCCGGGCTTTTTTTCGTTGCGGCTTGACGGCTTGTTGCGAGACGAGTTTGTAAACCTGCGGATGCAACACGCCGACGAAGGGCAGATTGCGGTAGCGCTCGGCGAAATCCAAACCGTAACCGACGACAAAAAAATCGGGGATCTCAAAGCCGACGTAATCGGCCTGAACGGGTTCGACGCGGCGGGCGGCTTTGTCGAGCAGGACGCAGGTCTTGATGCGGCGCGGCTTGAGGAGGCGCAGTTTGGCCATGACTTTATGAAGCGTTTTGCCGGTGTCCAAAATATCGTCCACGAGGAGGACATCGCGGCCGCGAACGTCCAGGCGGAGTTCCTTGGTGAAAACGAGGTCGCCGGATTCGGTGCCGACGCCGTAGCTGGAGACGCCCATGAAATCCAAGCGCAGAGGCAGCGACATGTGCCGGATCAAATCGGCGAGGAACATGACGGTGCCGTTAAGCAGGGAGACGACGACCATTTCGTGATCGCGAAAGTCGGCTTCGATCTCGGCGGAAAGTTCCTTGATGCGGCGGGCGATTTGTTTGTCGCTGATGAGGACGCGTTCGACTTCATTGCGCCAGCGGGGCGGAACGGGTTGGGCTCGGACGGATGGAATGGCGGGCGGAGTTTTCATTTCAGTGCTCAGGGCGGCGATTCGAAGCCATGCGAAATACTAGGCGACTTGGATGAGTTGTCCAGTCATCAAAGGGAGGGCGGATTAAAAACGTCGGAGGGAAAACGGATTGACGCAGAGACGCAGAGGCGCAGAGGCGCAGAGGCGCAGAGGTCCTTGCGGACGGCCACTGGGAGAAGGGGAGTTTAGTCATGGATGGGACACTGGAAAATATTTTTTAAAATCGGTGTTTGATCCGTGTACAATCCGTGGCTTCAAGTTTTTTGTATTTCTCTGTTCCAATTTAGATATGCAATTCGAGGTGCGGGGTAATTTGAAGGTTGGCAATCGATTGATTTTTGTTTTTCATGCAAGGTGTCGAATCAAAGCCATGAAAGCGAAACGTCCTGCCAAGCCGCCGGCGAAGTATACGCGCCTTAATGACCGCAGTTACGCTTATGTGTGCGCGTGCCGGAGCCATGCGCGCGATCCGGTGCTGGATGCGTTGCGCGCCACGACTGAGGCGCTGGGGGAAATCGCGCGGATGCAGATCGGGCGCGAGCAGGGGGCGTTCATGACGCAACTCGTGAGGGCGATCGGCGCGCGTGAGGCCATCGAGATCGGCACGTTCACGGGCTACAGTTCCATTTGCATTGCGCGCGGATTAGGCGCGAATGGGCGTCTATTGTGCCTGGATATGAGCGAGGAGTGGACGAATATTGCGCGAAAATTTTGGAAGCGCGCGGGGGTGGCGGGAAAGATTGAATTGCAACTGGGGCCGGCGATGGAATCGCTTCGCGAGTTGCCGCGTGCGCGCAAATTTCAATTTGCTTTTATTGACGCGGACAAGCCGGGTTACGATGCGTATTACGAAGCGGTGTTGCCGCGCATGCAGAGGAACGGACTGATTCTTTTCGATAATATGATGTGGGGCGGACGGCTCGAAGGGCAGCGTCACATCAAGGATGAAAATGGGCGCGCGATTGATAAGTTGAATCGCAAGCTGGCGAAAGATAAGCGCGTGGAATCGGTGCTGTTGCCGCTGGCGGATGGCATTCATATTTGCCGGGTGGTTTGAAGTGATCTTCACGGGCCGCAGCCGAGGGTTCGGTGGAATTCTTAATTGCGCGCATTTTCAAAATGGTTAGGCTGGCATAACGAGAAATTTTTCGTCGGGAACCTCATGGGAATTTTATGAACAATACAAATGTCGTGGCACTCAATACGTCCGTGGATCATATAAAAACAAAGCTCGAGGATTTTGCGTTTGCGAACGGGCCGGGAATTCTGGCGGCGATTTTGATCCTTATCGCGGGTGTCATCCTGGCGCGCTGGGTGGACCGGATTTTGATGCGCTCGCTCAACAAGAAGGACATGGAGCCGCCGGTCAAGATGCTGATCTCGCGCATCGTCAAGTTGCTTGTGATCGGTTTTGCGCTGGTGGTGGCGCTCGGCACGGCGGGGGTGAATGTGATGGCGCTGGTGGCGGGCATCGGTGTCGCGGGCGTGGGTGTGGGACTGGCGATGCAGGGCGTCCTCAGCAATCTGTTCGCGGGGCTCACGATTATTTTTACGAAGCCGTTTCGCGTGGGTGAATATATCGAAATCGCGGGCGTGCAGGGGCAGGTGAAGCAGATCGAATTATTTTCGACGGTGCTTTTGCACGGCGACCTTTCGCGGGTCGTGATACCGAACCGAAAAATCGTCGGCGAGATTTTGCATAATTACGGAAACATCCGGCAGCTTGATTTGTCGGTGGGGGTTGGTTATGCGAGTAATATCAACGACGTGCTCGCCGAGGTAAAACAAATCCTGGCGAATAATCCGCGCGTGATGAAAGATCCCGCGCCGGGGATTGGCGTGACCTCGCTGGGGGAATCGTCCATCACCATCGCGGTGAAGCCGTGGACGACGCTGGCGGATTTTGGTCCGGCGCAGGTGGAAATTTATCAGGCGATCCTGGCGCAGTTCCGGGCGAAGAAAATCGAGATTCCATTCCCACAACGCGAGGTGAAATGGTTGACTCCGGCGCCGGTGGCGTGAGTCAGCAGTTTGAGCTTTTTCTGACGGTGAATCAGAGGCGGTTGAAATTTTTGCGGACTATCCAAAAATGCCGCCGACGGCGTTACTTCAAGAAGTGATAGAGATGGTGGAGAAAGGCGACGTTGTCGGATTGTAAGTAGTGCATCGCGCCGCCCATGCGGGAAAAGCTTTTGCAGAAGCGCAGGTAGTAGGCGGGGTTATCTTTCGGCGGTTCGCCTTTTGTCCAATCCCAGTTGCCGCCGTCCTGCAAGTCCACGACGTAAATCGTATGGCCGTGGACGATGGCGCGGCTGTCCTGGATGCGCAGGTTGTTCACACAACTAATGCTTTTCTCGAAGATTTGCGGCGCCATGATCGCGGAACCGACGGAAAGGACGACGCCATTATCGAGCGTATCCACCGACGCGCCGAACATGCGAAAATCCAGGTCCGCCGCGCGACCGATGACGGCTCCGTTGAACATGGGATGATTCGAAATGATGTCGTAGCCGATGCCGGGATGCACGGTCAGCGGAACGCCTTGGACGAACGCTTGCGCGAGAACGGAATTCTGTTTCCACGGGTGTTGGACTTCGATGCGGCCATTCGGCAAGCCGTGGGTGAGCATGGCTTGAAGCAATTCGGCGCGCGCGGGGGCGAGCGGATGATCGGGCTCGGCGCGAAGCAATTCGACGAGGGATTTGTATTCGGGCAGCGTGACGCCATCTTCGGCGATGAACCGGCCGAGCGCGTGGCCGTAGCCTTCGCCCTGCAACGCACCGGCGAGCATCGCAAGGTGCAGGGAACGGCTGGTTTCGTTCCAGGTGCCGAAGGTGCCGGTGGCGACGTTGCGCTTCACGCTTTCGGTCGAGCGTCCAAGAAAGGAAAATTCCCAATCGTGGATCGTGCCCGCGCCGTTGGTGGAGAGATGGGTGACCCAGCCGAGTTCGATGAGCTTATTGAGGATTCGCTGGCCGCCGTTCTTGATGAGATGCGCGCCGTAGAGGAGCATGACGCCGGCTTTGCGCTGATGCGCGGTGGCGATTTTTTTGGCGGTGTCGCGAATGGCGTGATGAAGCGGCGGCGGCAAAACGGGCGGCGCGCTTTCGGGGTCAATGAGGATTTCTTCGAGGTTGCTTTCGCTTTGGCGTTCCGCGAGCGGAAAAACTTTTAGGCGCTTGAGATCGAGGGGCTGCGGAAGTTTTTTCATCTTTCAGTTATTGTGCCAGTAAAAGGAAATCCTGGCGAACAGTCAATGGGTGGGTTTGTGAAAGATGTTTTAACCGCGGAGACGCGGAGGCGCGGAGGTCCTTGCGGACGGCCACGGGGAGAAGGAGTCACGGATGGAACACTGATTTAAAACTATTTTTTTGTGTTCAACTGTTGTCGTGGCTTAAAGCCAGCCAGAACGGCAGGTGAAATCTTCGTTGCCGTGTTTTTCCAAAACTTCGATGAGCCGGCGGATGAGTCCGCGGGTATCGGTTTGCCGAAGTTTTTTGCTATCGGCATAGATCACGCCGGCGTGGGTTTTTCCGGCGGCAACCCGGGTTTTGGTATGGCCTGGCATGGTGTTCACATCGCGGGTGACCAACACGCGATCCTCCGTGTCCAGCAGTTCGAGCAACACTTCATCAGGCAAAGCGGCCCAATCGGTTTCATGAATGCTTTTGACATCCAGGTCCGGGAAACGGCGTCGCAGCGCGACCGCTACTTCCGGAGAGAGATGCACATCGAGCAAAATTTTTATTCTCATATTGTTACGGGTTGCTCACCTCATAACAATTCGAGTTCGGGCAGAAATTCCCTGGTTCCAGTAAAATCACGCTGGCCGTGGAGACGGAGGCAATCCTTGATTTCCCCCGGATGCGCGTCAGCGTAGGCGAGCGCCATTTTGACCAGTCCGGCGGGTTTGCGGATTTGCGCGGAGGCGGTTTTAATGTCGCCCTTCAATTCTTTTACGAGGGCGACGATCATCCAGACCGGCCAGCGGCTGCCGATCAGGTACGCCACCCGGCCCGGCGAGCCGTTGCGAAACTCGACGGCGGGAAATTGGCTGCGTCGCACGCCCTCGGAGATGTAAGCGGCGGCGGCGGTGCCGGAGGGAATACCCTTCATACGGGCGTCGGCGTCCAGGCTGCCTTTTTCCAACGCGGTAAGGCGTACGGACACGGTGGCGTCTTTGGTCATGGTTGCCATACAAAGAATACATTCGCACACGAGCGACTGCCTGACAAGAAGCAGATGCGGAAGAAGGAAAAATCTAGCCACGGATGGAACACGGTTAAACACGGATGAGAATAATCTTTGGGTTGATACAGGTGAGTCGTCATCACAAAGCAACTTTTGTTGTTTGTGGAAATTGTTTGGATAGCGATGGAGGAGTTTGGATTTCCGGGACTTTTTTTCGTTTTAGGGGCCGTCCTGTCGTGTTTTGAACGAGTTGGCAAAAGCGGTTGAACTCGTGCGTCCGGCGATTTTGCGCACAATCTTGCAACTCCTGTGACGTTCCGTTAACATCCGTGTTAAGTCCGGATTAACCGGCAGAACACAACGCACAACTGAGCATGTCCGACAATTATATCCAGAATCTTTTCGCCGAACGCATCGGCGGGCGCCAATACGGCAAGTCCACCGCGATTTATAAATTCGAGAAAATCAAGCGCGCCAAACGCGCCGCCCTGGCCGCGAATCCCGGCAAGGAGATCATTGACATGGGGGTGGGCGAGCCGGATGAGATGGCGTTTCCTGAAGTGGTGGCGAAATTGCATTCGGAGGCGTTGCGACCGGAGAATCGCGGTTACTCGGACAACGGCGACGACCAACTCAAGCAGGCGGCGGCGCGTTATCTCGAACGCGTCTGCGGCGTGAAGGGCATCAATCCCGAGACGGAGGTTTTGCACTCCATCGGCAGCAAGGCGGCGCTCTCGATTTTGCCGGCGGCGTTGATCAATCCTGGCGATTATGTCCTGATGACGATACCCGGGTATCCGGTCTTCGGCACCCACTCCAAGTATTATGGCGGATTGGTTCATAACTTGCCGCTGACCGAGGCGAATCGTTTTCTGCCGGATCTGGCGAGCATTCCGGCGGAGGTCTTGAGCAAGGCGAAGGTTTTGGTGATCAATTATCCGAACAACCCAACTGGGGCGAGTGCGACACCGGAATTTTTCGCGCAAGTGGTTGACTTTGCGAAGAAAAACAACCTGGTAGTCATCCACGATGCTGCTTATGCCGCGCTTGTGTTTGAAGGCAAGCCACTTAGCTTTCTGGCAACGCCCGGGGCGAAGGATGTAGGCATTGAACTGCACTCGACCAGCAAGACGTTTAACATGACCGGATGGCGTTGTGGGTTTGTGGCGGGCAATGAATTGCTCGTAAAAGCCTACGGTGACGTTAAAGATAATACGGATTCGGGTCAATTTCTGGCAATTCAGCATGCGGGAGCTTATTGCTTCGATCATCCTGAGATTACGGAAAAGATTTCGGCGAAATATTCCCGTCGCATGGAAGCCTTGGTTAAAGTGCTGCGTCAGAATGGCTTTGCCGCGCATAAACCGAAAGGCTCGTTTTTCCTCTATGTTCCAGCTCCCAAAGCGGCGGTTCGCGCGGATGGCACGCGGGTTGAGTTCAAAAATGCCGAGGAAGTTTCGCAATGGCTGATCACGGAAAAGCTCATTTCCACCGTGCCTTGGGATGACGCTTGCGCCAATTTGCGGTTTAGTGTAACTTTTGCAGCCAGAGACCCCAATGATGAACAGCGCGTGCTGGCGGATATTGCCGCGCGCTTGGGTGATGTGAAGTTCCAGTTTTAGGCCGGAACGGCATCAGCCGATAGACCTGTAGGCAGTTTGTTGACTGCCAGTGACGGTTCATCTTGAGGTTGATGGAGTTGGCATGACTGATCAAAGTAGCGCAGAAAAGCCCAAGCGTTTGCTCGTGGTGGATGATAATCCAGAACTTGCGCAAACGTATCAGGAGTTGTTCGAGGCGAATGGTTACCAGGTCAGCCTCGCCCGCAACGGCGTTCAGGGTCTCAAGCATATCCTTGAGCATGCCGTGGATGCCATCCTCTGCGACCTTTCCATGCCTCAACTGGGCGGCGACGCCTTTCACCTGACCGTCCAACGTGTCCGCCCGCAACTTGGCGAGCGTTTTATTTTTGTGACCGGGAACTCGGATAATCCCAAGTACGAGAAGTTCCTCAAAATGGTCACTTGTCCCGTCCTTTACAAACCGGTCGCTGTGGATAAGTTATTGGAGACCCTCAGAAGGCTGGTTGCGACTGTATGAATTTTTTAGGAAGGTGGTTTTAACACTGTCATCATATTGACAGAAAACTTGTCTCTAGCCGTGAATCAGACGATCGAACAAAAAAGCGGTGTCCTCGTGAAGGTCGGGTCCGCCGATGCGTCCGCAAGAGCGCATCATGCCCCGCTGGGGTTGCAGACCGTGGCCGTCTTTGAAGCAGCCAAGGGCTTGATTGTTTTGATTGCGGGCCTCGGATTGCTTTCGCTGGTGCATCGCGACGCCCAGATCGTGGCGGAAGAAATCGTCCGCTTGTTGCACTTGAACCCGGCGCATCGGTACCCGAACATCTTTATTGATTTCGCGGGCAATTTGAATGACGGACGACTCTGGTCCATGGCCTTTGCCGCGCTGGCTTATTCTACCGTGCGGCTGGTTGAGGCTTATGGTCTCTGGCATGAGCGTTCCTGGGCAGAGTGGTTTGCGGTGCTGTCGTCGGGAATTTTTCTGCCGGTGGAGTTGCATCATATCATCGCAAAGCCAAATTTCCTGAATGTCATCATTTTCCTCGGCAACATCGGCATCGTCGTTTATTTGGCTTACGTGCTGGCCACGAACTCGAAGCACAAAAAAAATTCGGCAGCGCAATGAAGGGAAAAGAATCCGTGTCGAAGTGCTGAACTCGGCGCGTATAAAAATCCATGAAGAAAAAAGGCCGAACGATTACCCTATCCGCAACAAGCGTCGAAAAAATCATAAATGATTTAAGTTTGCTTGTTGTTTCAATGGATCGAATTGGATCAACTTATTATAATAAACCAAGGAAGCAGGCTCTGGAATTGGATAACTTCTTAGCGGAAATAAATGCCTTCAAACGGTTAGCGCAAGCGCGCGGTGTTCTATCTGAAGCTTATGAAAACCAAAGCTCTAAATTGCTTGTTACTCGCTCTGAAGAAAAAGCCGAGGCCTTACCTTATTGGCGCTGCAAAAAAACTTAAATATTTCTGCGATTCATAAGTTGCATATTGCTGATTGTAAATTCATGAATCCGTGTTTAGTCCATGTTTCAACCGTGGCAAAAAAAATTCCTGGTGGCCATACGCAAGGACCTCCGCGGTTTCGCGGTAAAATGCCTGCATGAATAATTCCCAAATGGTTGCGATTGCCGCTCTCGCATTAATCGTCCTTCGGTGGGCCGCGCAACTCTGGCTTGAGCGCATCAACCAAGCCAACGTCCGCGCTCACGCCGGCACTGTGCCCGATGCTTTCAAAGACGTCGTGGATGCTCCGACTTACACCAAGTCGGTCGAATACACCCTCGCCAAAGGCCGCGTTTCGCAATGGGAAATGGCCTATGATGTCTTTGTGCTGATAGCGGTGCTTTTCAGCGGCGTGCTGCCGTGGGCATTTCAAATTTTTAGCCATTCGTTCGGCAATTCGGCGTGGGCTATGGCGGTCTTTCTTTTCGCCGTGGGATTTGCGCTCACGCTGCCGGGAATTCCCTTTGAATGGTATTCGCAATTTCGTCTTGAGGAACGGTTCGGCTTTAACACCACCACGCTCAAGCTTTGGCTGCTGGATCGCATCAAAGGTTTCGCGCTGGCCATTGTGCTTGGCTATCCCTTGCTCGTGCTCATTCTCAAACTCGTCGAATGGACGGGGGCGTTTTGGTGGTTGTGGGCGTGGGCTTGCATGATGGGATTTCAACTGCTCATGGTCGTGCTCGCGCCGGTTTTGATCATGCCACTCTTCAATAAATTCACGCCGCTGCCCGAGGGCGATTTGCGCGAACGCCTGCTGGCGCTTGGCCAGCGCACCGGTTTTCGCGCGAGCACGATTCAAGTCATGGACGGCAGCAAACGCTCGCGCCATTCCAATGCGTTTTTTACCGGGTTCGGAAGTTTCCGCAAAATCGTTTTGTTCGATACGCTCATCACGCAGCTTACCGCGCCGGAATTGGAAGCCGTGCTCGCCCACGAAATCGGCCATTACAAAAAACGCCATATTCCCAAGATGCTGCTGTGGTCCGCCGTGACGATGCTCGCGGCGTTCTGGTTTATTTCCGTGCTCGCGCGAGCGCCGTGGTTTTATCATGCATTCGGTTTTGAGCCGGGGAGCATCGCGCCCGCGCTGCTTCTGTTCGTACTGCTCTCGGGGGTCGTGACTTTTTGGTTTTCGCCGCTCGCCCACTTGTGGTCGCGACGCCATGAATATGAGGCCGATGCCTTTGCCGCCCAAACGATGCACGAAACGCAATCGCTGGTCGGCGCCTTGCGAAAGCTCAACGAAAAAAATCTGAGCAATCTCACGCCGCATCCGTATTACAGCGGCTTTTATTATTCGCACCCGACGCTGCTCGAACGCGAACAAGCCCTCGCCGCCGCACTTTAGTGGCGGTCTATGACCTTTGAAATCGGGTCACTTTGCGCACGTAGCGCTTGTAAATAGGATGGCGCAAGCTCCCGCCCGTGCCGGTTTCTTTCAGCGAAAATCCGTGTTCATTCCGTGTTCCATCCATGGCAAAACTCTCGTTTTTGCGCTTCCGACGTCAGCGCGTGCCTGGCGTTGCCCTCCTCGATAATGACGATTGACGTTTCCGGGGCGTCATTGCATTTTTATTGTATGAAAGCAAAAACTCGCATGGCCCACGCCACGGTTCTCGTCGCGTACCGGTTGCGGGAAGTTGAATTCGGTAACCTGAACAGCCGCATCTTCGTCTTCAATTATAATTATGAGCAATTCCCTGTCTCGTCGTGATTTTATCAAGCGCACCGCTCTCGCTGCGGGTGCTGCGTCCACCGCCGGTTTTATCACCCAAAGCGCCTGGGCCGCGCCGCGTCCGCTCGGCGGCGATAAACTGAATTGTGTGCAGGTCGGTTGCGGCGGCCGCGCCATGAGTCACCTGGACGCCGTCATTGGAACCAATGCGCAAAATCTTTATGCCATCGTTGATGCGGACGAAACGCAATTCGCGAAGGTGATGAAGTGGCTTAAGAAAAAGAATCTTGATTCGATCAAGCCGCAGTTCTTCACCGATTACCGCGTGATGTACGACAAAATCGGCAAGAATGTGGACGCCGTTTTTGTCACTACGCCGAACCATCATCATGCCACGGTCGCCATGATGGCCATTCAGGCGGGCCGCAATGTTTATTGCGAAAAACCTTTGGTCCATGACGTGTCCGAAGCGCGGCGGTTGCGCAAAATGGCCGCGGACAATCCCAAGATCGCCACGCAGATGGGCAACCAGGGACATTGCGAGGAAGGTTATCGCCGTCTTTGCGAATACATCTGGTCAGGCGCCATCGGCAATATCACCGAGACGCATAGTTGGACGGACCGCGCCAATGGCGGCATCGGGCCGCGTCCGCCGGTTCTTCCCGTGCCCAAAGGCATGAATTGGGATAGCTGGATCGGGCCCGCGCCGTACCGCGATTTCCATTCCGACTTGCACCCGCATGAATGGCATGGCTGGTATGATTTCGGCAACGGTTCGATCGGCAACATGGGTTGCCATATTCTCGATGGCGTGTTCTGGGCGCTCAAGGTTGGCGATCCCGACAGCATCGAGGTTGAAGTGCAACGCGGCGGCAGCCCGGAGCGTTACCCGACCGGTTGCCGGTTGCGCTGGGATATTCCCGCGCGCGAAGGCATGGTTCCGTTCAAGGCTTATTGGTATGAAGGCTTGAATCAAAATACCAGCGCCAGCGCCGACGGCAGCTTGCGCACGGCCAAAGGCGACTCGCGCAATCTTCCGCCGCTGTTCAAGGAACTTCAGGCGAAATATCCCGACGAAGAATTCGATAGCAACGGCACGTTCTACGTAGGCGACAAGGGCATCCTTTACACCGGCACTTATGGCGAACACATGCGCATGGTTCCGCGCGAAAAGATGACGGAAATGCCCGCGCCGCCGAAGACGTTGCCGCGCCCCAAGGATGTGTTCACGAACTTCGTTCAGACTTGCCTGGCCGGCCGCACCGATACGGCGACGCCCTTTGA
Source organism: Verrucomicrobiia bacterium (assembly GCA_036268055.1). Classification (NCBI taxonomy): domain Bacteria; kingdom Pseudomonadati; phylum Verrucomicrobiota; class Verrucomicrobiia; species Verrucomicrobiia bacterium. The sequence goes on from DATAUW010000016.1 coordinate 113,541, forward strand.
ATACGGCGCGCGCCTGACCGAGTTTGCCATCCTCGGCAATCTCGCCCAGCACATCGGCCCGGGCGTGAAACTCGAGTGGGACGGCCCCAACATGAAAGTCAAAAACATCCCCGCACTCAGCGCCTGGCTGCATCGCAATCCGCGCGAAGGCTGGGCGGTTTAAGCAAAATCATCATTCTTATCCGTTTATCAAAAGCCCAGCCGATTGCGGCTGGGCTTTTCGTTTTGTGCCGACGCACATAAAAATTTCCGTGTGCTTCTTTTGCGCCCAACGTAATCTTCTCCCATGACTTCGCGTCCTAAATCCGAGCAGCTTTTTGCCGAAGCCCTGCGTTACATTCCCGGCGGTGTTAACTCGCCGGTGCGCGCGTTTCGCGCCGTTGGCGGCACGCCTTTCTTCGTCAATCGCGCTGAGAAGGCGCATGTCTTTGATGTGGATGGCAACGACTATGTGGATTACGTCGGCACCTGGGGACCGGCGATTCTCGGGCATGCGCATCCGAAAATTATTTCCGCAGTACAAAAAACTGCGGCGAACGGCACGAGCTTCGGCATTCCGAATCCGCTCGAAGTCACGATGGCTAAACTCATTTGCGAAGCGGTGCCGAGCGTCAAAAAAGTTCGCATGTGCAATTCCGGCACTGAGGCAACGATGTCTGCGATCCGGCTCGCGCGGGGTTTCACCAAGCGCGACAAGATCATCAAGTTCGACGGCTGTTACCACGGCCACGCGGATTCGTTGCTCGTCAAAGCCGGGTCGGGCGCGCTGACGTTTGGGCATCCCGATAGCGCGGGCGTTCCTGCCGCGTTCACCGAACACACGATTGTGCTTCCGTTCAACGATGAAGATGCCGTCCGCGCCGCCTTCGCCGCGAACGACGGAAAAATTGCCGGAATTATTGTCGAGCCCGTGCCGGGGAATGCGGGTCTTTATTTGCCGAAACCGGGCTATCTGGAATTCCTCAGCAAGATCACGAACGAATACTGCGCGCTGCTCATTTTTGACGAAGTCATGACCGGGTTTCGGCTTGCGCGCGGCGGGGCGCAGGAGCGTTATCACATCACGCCCGACCTCACGTGTTTTGGAAAAATCATCGGCGGCGGTTTGCCGGTGGGGGCGTTTGGCGGGCGCGCGGAAATTATGGATTGCCTCGCGCCGCTCGGGCCGGTTTATCAGGCGGGCACGCTCAGCGGGAATCCGCTTGCGATGGCTGCGGGGATCGCGGCGCTGGAGGAATTGCTTTACGGCGGCGCTTATTGTGAACTTGACGACCGCGCCGAACAACTCGAAGCGGGCCTCAAGTCCGCGGCCAAATCCGCGAATATTCCCGTCCAACTGAATGTCTGCGGTTCGATGTTTTGCGGTTACTTCACCGACAAGCCTGTGCATAATCTTGCCGACGCGATGCACAGTGATCGCGCGCGCTTCGCGAAATATTTTCATGGCATGCTGGATGAAGGTATTTACCTCGCGCCCTCGCAATTCGAAGCCGGTTTCATGTCCGTGGCTCATACCACCGCTGATATTGAGAAAACTGTGCAGGCTGCGGCGAAGGTGATGAAAACTTTATAATGCGCATCCTCGGCATAGATCACGGAACGAAACGCATCGGCATCGCGATCAGCGATGAGTTGGGCATGATCGCGCAACCGCTTGAATTCATTCCCGCTGAGCCACTCAATGATTCGCTCGCGCGTCTGAAAAAAATTATCGAGGAGCGTGGCGTCGAACTTTTGCTCGTCGGCATGCCGCGCAATATGGACGGCACTTACGGTCCCGCCGCCCAGAAGGTGAATGATTTTATTGCCACATTGAAAACCGTGATCGCCACGCCGGTGAAACTTTGGGATGAACGCCTTACTTCCGCGCAGGCCAATCGGGTTCTTATCCAGGCCAATGTCCGCCGGGACAAGCGCAAAGAAAAAGTGGATATGACCGCCGCCGCGATTCTGCTGCAAAGTTATCTCGATAATTTGTGACGCCTTCGCGCTCCGCAACGCCGTGTTGAAATTCAAACTCATCATCGCCTACGACGGCACGAATTACGCCGGTTGGCAGGTGCAGACCAGCGGTATCGGCGTGCAGCAACGTGTCGAGGAAGCGCTCGCGAAATTATTTCCCAGCGTCGGCCGCATCCACAGTTCAAGCCGCACGGACACTGGCGTTCACGCGCTGGGTATGGTCGCGCATGTCGAGATTACGCCCACCGAGTTCAAGATGACGCCCGAAAAACTTGCGCTGGCCATCAACGCGCATTTGCCGGAGGACATTCGCATCCTTTCCGCGACCCGTTGCCCCGCGAATTTTCATGCGCGATTCGACGCGGCCGGGAAACAGTATCGTTACTTCGTTTGGAACCACACGGCGATGAATCCGTTGTTGCGCCATCAGGCGTGGCAAGTTCCGCGCAAGCTCGACCTCGCCGCGATGCGCGCCGCCGCGAAATTATTTATTGGCAAGCATGATTTCAAATCGCTGGCGGGCACGCGCGATTACGAAATGGAATCCACCGTGCGCACGCTTCATCGCTGTGAAATCAAACGCAGCGGGCCGCTGATCATGTTCATCATCGAGGGCGATGGTTTTCTTTACAAAATGTGCCGCGGCATGGCGGGGACGCTCGTGCAAGTCGGCCAGGGAAAAATTCCGGCGGATGAGATCAAAAAAATTCTCGCGAGCAAAGACCGGCGCGTTGCGGGCATGACCGCGCCCGCATGCGGGCTCGTTCTCTGGCGGGTTTTTTACAAAAAATCTCCGCGCCCGCCAAAGTCGCAATCCAATTCCAGCGCCGCCGCCAAGCGCCGCAAATAATCCGTGCGCGAAATTTCCACCGCGCCAACTTGCCGGGTGGCGGGCGTGACCATCTGGATGTCGAACAGCACAAACCCGCGCTCGCGCAGATGCATCACCAAATGATGGAGCGCGACTTTTGAGGCGTTGCTCACGCGGTGAAACATGGATTCGCCGGCGAATAATCCGCCGGCTACCACGCCGTAAATTCCTCCGGCCAATTCGCCATCCTGCCAGCATTCGACGCTGTGCGCGTGTCCCAGTTTATGCAACTGCATGTACGCCTGAATAAAATCCGAAGTGATCCACGTGCTCTCGCGCCCTTTCGCGCGCTCCGCGCAACCGGCCATGACTTCACCAAAGGCGCGATTGCGCGTGACGTTAAAAACTTTTCGGCGCAGCACCCGTTCGAGGCTCGCGCTCATACGAAATTGATCCAATTCAAAAATTCCGCGCGGATCGGGCGACCACCAGCTTACGGGATTCGCCGTCCACGGAAATATTCCGCGGCGATAAGCCGCCAGCAAACGCGATGGCGAAAGGTCTCCGCCCACCGCGACCAATCCATCCGCGTCCGCCGAGCGCGGATCGGGAAATTCGAGTTGCGAATGGCGCGGCAGATGCATGGAAAATCTTCACTCCGCGTCGCCCGCGTTTCCGGCGCGCTCCGCGGCATTCACCAGTTGGAACAAAAAAAGTCCCGCCACGTGCGACGCTAAAAAATACGGCACATTTTTTTCGGCCAAGTCCGGCGGCAACTCGTTAATGTCTTCAGGCGAACCGCTTATCACCCAGCCGCCGACGCGCACATCGTTGAGCACTTGCAGCAGCCATTCGATCTGTGAGACGGGCAGGGTAAAACGGCAGCCCTTTTCGTGATCGCGAAAAACTTTGTCCGACTTGAGGAAGGCCGCCATGAGATTTTTGTTTTCACGGCGTTGTTCGGCCAGCGCTTCGCCGAGCAATTTTTGGCTCTCAGCATTGTCGGAGGATTTGCTCGGGCGCTCGTACGCCTCCGGCATCAACGGATATAGCTGAAGCACTTGGAGGAGCAACTGCTTCTCCCTCCAGTCGAGAGCGAAAACGATTTGTTCCGCGCCGGCCGAGATAAGTTTCACCTATTCACGCTCCAGGGTTGCGTGCAGGCTGTACTTCTGAAGCTGATGCACGTAATGTTCCGCCTTTTCGAGGGCTTCGCGCGCCAGGACGCTCTTGCCCTGGTTGTGAACCTGCAACATGTGAAATTCCGCCTTGGTTTTTTTCCATTTGAAAACGGTTTGGAAAACGTGCGTGACGAAATCCATCGTATTGATGGGATCGTTCCAGCACACGACAAGATAGCCCGGCTCGAGCGCCTTTTGCCCGCGCGTTTTTTCCTCCAGTTCAATGCCCGGCAAAACTTCAGGTGCAGCTATCTCAGCCATGCCAGAAAATAGAATAGGGCGGGGGAATTGTCGAGCGGCGGGCCGGAAAATGAAATAGGCGGGCAGATTTTCATCGCCCGCCTATTTTTTAATTCGTGTTTAATCCGCGACCAAATTTCCACGATCAAACATCAAAAAATTTGAATCAATTCGATTGATTCGTCTTCGCGCGTTCCTTGTCGAGGTCTTCAGCCTTGATGGTTTCGATCTTCGCGCCTTTCTTGATCTCTTCGGCGGAAGGAACTTTGATGATGTCGCTCGTCAACGGCGCGCTTGGAGCCGTCGGATGGATTGCGGCGCTGGCCGGTTGCGGCGTGGTGGACAGCAACTCGATTTCAAAAACCAGCACGGCATTCGGCAGGATGGTCGGGGGGCGTCCGCTGGGGCCGTATGCGAGTTCGGAGGGAACATAGATTTCCCATTTCGATCCGGTCTTCATGAGTTCCAAGGCTTCTGTCCAGCCCTTGATGATGCCGCCTTCGACCTTCGTATTGAACGGCTGGTTGCGCTTGTAGGAACTGTCGAATTCGGTGCCGTCAATCAAGGAGCCGCGATAATTGACCGAGACTTCATCCGAGCCTTTGGGAATTTCGCCGGTGCCTTCCTTGAGCACTTTATATTGCAAGCCGTCCGGCAAAGTCACGACGCCGGGCAGGGTTTTGTTCTTTTCCAAAAATGCGGTTCCTTCCGCTTTATTCTTTTCGCCCTTGATGCGATTTTCTTCGGCCTGCATTTTGCGCTTCTCTTCCATCTTGGCGCGCATCTGGCGGTCCAGGTCTCGCAATACTTCCATCTTCTGTTCCTGCGTGATCATGGTGTTGCTGGTGGTCACGAGGTCAGTGAAGCCTTTGATCATCATGTTCGTGTCGAACTCGATGCCTTGGGCGGTGAGGCGGTCCTTGATCGCGGCGGCATACATGCCGACGGCGTAACCCACCTTTTCCTTATCATCTTTAAAAATCTTCGAGAAGTCGGTGGCCGGAGGCATGGTCATGGCGGTGGGGGGAATGGGACCGGGAGACGCGGGTTTTCCATTCTGGGCAACCGCCGGAGCGGCAATCAAAGCCAAAGTCAAAAAAGAGATGATATGTCGTTTCATAATGTTATCGTCGCATGATTTACTGAAAGTCCGCGAGATTTCAATCGAATTTTTGCTATCCAAGGGAAAAAACTGGCAGTTTGGGCCAAGTTGGTGAATTATTAACGAAGGCTCTGAACATCCCGGGTTCGGATTCGTCCAATCACGGGATTGATGACTCGAACACGCAGTCCAAAAATTTATTGTGATACGCCTATTATCGTTTCTTTGCGCCGGACTTCTCCTGCCCCTTCAATTTGTCCGGGCGGATGTCCCCACCAATTCCTTTCGTCTCGAACCCGGCCCGAATGACGGGCGCATTGCGCCCACGGCGGCGGAAATGCTTGAGCAATTCCATTATTTGCATCTCGTTTTCGACAAGGATGTTTCGAGCAAATGCTTCGACCTTTACATCAATACCTTCGACCCCCAGCACCTGCATTTTCTTCAATCCGACACGAATGATTTCGAGACTTACCGTTTTCGGCTGGGTGAATTGACCAAGGTGGAGCACGACACGCGCCCGGCGTATGTCATCTTCAATCGTTACATGGAACGGCTTGAGGAACGCTCGGCTTATGCGAAGGAGTTGCTCAAAACGGAGGACTTCGAGTTCACGGCCAAGGAACAATTTAATCTCAATCGCAAGACGGCGCCGTTTCCCAAGGACATCAATGAGGCGCATCAAATCTGGCGCGACCGATTGCGCTACGAATATCTTGAGGAAAAGTTGAATCGTGAAACTCCCGAGGCGATGGCCGGATGGATGGCGAGCCGCCATTCGTTGGTGGGTCTGGCGCTCGCGGGGCACGATCTTCATCGCGACATCGTCTCGGTCATTGACAAGCGTTATAATCGCGTCCTGCGCAATTTCCACGAATGGGAAAGCGATAAGGTGCTCGAGACTTATTTGACCGCCCTTGCGCGCGTGTACGATCCGCATTCCGATTACGAGGACAAGGAAACGCTCGAAGGTTTTTCGATCCAGATGAGCCTTTCGCTTTTTGGCATCGGCGCCGTATTGGGCACGGACGACGATGGCTATTGCCAGATCATGAGCCTTCAACCGGGCGCGCCGGCTGAAAAGAGCGGAAAGATCAAACCCAACGACCGCATCGTGGCGGTCGCGCAGGGGACGAATGAACCGGTGGACACCATTCAAATGCCTTTGACCAAAGTGGTGGATATGATTCGAGGGCCGAAGGGAACCGTGGTTCGTCTTACAATCATTCCCGCGGGCGCCGATACTTCAACGCACCGGATAGTCAGCATCACTCGCGATGAAATCAAACTGGAAGATCAGCAAGCCAAGGCCAAGCTCATCGAAATGCCGGGCGACGATGGCAAGGTTCGGCGCCTGGGGGTCATTGACCTGCCATCGTTCTACGCGAGCTTCAATCTTATGGGTTCGCGAAGCCGCCGCGACGTCAAGAGCGCCACGGTGGATGTGGACCGGTTGCTTGAAAAATTGAAATCAGAAAATGTGGACGGCGTGATTTTGGATCTGCGGCATAACGGCGGCGGTTCGTTGCCGGAGGCGATTGACATCACCGGCCTTTTCATCAAGGAAGGTCCGGTGGTTCAAGTGGCCAGTTCCGACGGCAGTGTGACGGTAGATGAAGACCGCGATCCGCGCGTGCAATATGACGGGCCGCTGGTGGTCTTGACGAGCCGGTTCAGCGCTTCGGCCTCGGAAATCGTGGCGGGCGCATTGCAGGATTATGGCCGCGCGGTGATTGTCGGCGGCGCTTCGACGCACGGCAAGGGCACGGTCCAAAGCATTTCTCATCTCGCGCCCTTTTTGTTCATGCACGGCGATTTTATCGCCTCGAACCCGATTGACCTTGGCGCGCTAAAATACACGACGAATAAATTTTATCGCGTTACCGGCTCTTCCACACAGTTGAAAGGTGTGGTTCCCGACATCATCCTGCCTTCGACTTATGATTACATGGAAACTGAGGAAAGCTCCGAGGAATACGCGTTGAAATGGGATGAAATCAAACCAACCGAATTCGATAAACTGAATCGCGTCCAGCCCTATCTTCCTCAACTCGAAAAACGCTCGACGGCGCGCGTCGCCAAGTCGAAAGATTTTGCCTACGTGACCGAAGACATCGGCCTCGTCAAAAAAGCGATGGCGGACAAGAGTGTTTCGCTCAACGAAAAACAGCGCCTTAAGGAAAGCGGTGAAAACGAGGAGCGCAAACGGGTTCGTGATGCCGAATTGAAGAGCCGCAAGCCTTCGACGGAAAAAATTTACGACCTCACGCTCAAACCCGATGAAGTCTTGATGGTTGAAGAAAAGAAGCCGGATGAAACGTCGGCTCTTTCGACGAATAGAGTTGGATTTGATACGAACTCAGTCGCGACGGTGAGCAATAATGTGACTTCGTTCATCGGCAGGACCAACGTCGCCGCTCCGCTGGCAGTTTCGGCGACGAATAACCTTTCACTCACCAACGATGTCGCCGTCAAGCCGCCGGTGCCGGACGTGCCGACGCCTGAAGAAAAAGCGCCGATGGATGAAGCGGAGCACATTCTCAACGACTACATTTCGTTGATTCGCGCCAGCCAGCCGTTGACCGCGCAACAGCCCACGTCTTGAGAGATTTCTCGCCGTCTCTATCTGTAACGGCGGTCTATGGCCGCCGAGCGCAGTTACAATAGAAATAGATTAGGCAAGCGCGTCCGCGAGGATTTCCGCGAGATGCTTTGGCTGCACATGCGCGAGATGTTCGATCTGATGGCGGCAACTCGTTCCGGATGCCACCACGACCGCGCCATTTCCTTGAGCGCGAATTTTTTCCACGAGCGGTTGCGCGACTTTCAGCGATAAATCGTATTTCGATTCCAGCGCGCCGAACGCTCCGGCCATTCCGCAACAGCCTGTTTCGAGCAGCGTCACTTTTCGTTCCGGCAATCGCCGCAACAAACGCGGCATGAATGCCGGGTCACGCAATGACTTCGCATGGCAATGCGCGTGGATGGCAATTTCGGCGGGTTCGCGATTGAATTTCAATGCGTCCGGCTCTCGCGCCAAAAGGTTCTCGATGAATTCCTCGAACAGAAAACAGCGCTTCTGGATTTCTTCCGCGCCCGGCAATTTCAATTCGCGATAATCTTCGGCGAACATCGAGTAACACGATGCTTCCAAAAATAAAATCGGTGCGTTGCTTTTATCGCGCGAGAGGATTTCAAGATTATGCCGTCCGAGCTTCGCGGCGTAATCCAGGTTGCCCTGGCTGAAGGCGGGCCGTCCGCAGCATTGGCGGTCGCGAGGGAGAATGACTTCGAAGCCGGCGGCTTCCAGCACGGCGACCGCTGCGTGGCCGATGTTCGGCTCGTGATAACGCACGAAGGTATCGTCCCATAACACGACCCGGCCGCGCGACGTGCGGCGCGGAATTGGATGTTGCGCGAACCAATGGTCGAATCGTTCGCGCGCATAGGGCGGCAGCGGACGTTGGGCGGCGATGCCCAGGAATTTTTCCATCACGCGCCGGAGCCACGGCCAGCGCAAACTGGCATTCGCCACGCCGGGTGCGAGGCATCCGAGTTTTCCCAGCAGATCCACCGAACTGAGCATCCGTTCGCGCAACGGCAAGCCATCACGCCGATGGCGCGCGTGCAATAATTCCGCCTTGAGCAGCGCGAGATTCACGTTTGAGGGGCATTCGCTGGTGCATGCTTTACACGACAGGCAATTACTCAACGCCACGTCGAGTTCTGCGGAGTGCAACGCGTCTCCGATGATACCACGCAATTCCAGCGCGGCGCGGATGGCGTTCGCGCGTCCGCGCGTGGACATGATTTCCTCGCCCGTCGCGACGAAGGTCGGGCACATCGTGGGCGCGTCTTTGCGGCAGCCGCCACAACCGTTGCACTGTTCGAGATTGCCGACGAACGAATGGTCCTTGGCCGCAAAAGCCAGCATCGGCTCAAATGGCAATGCCAATTCGTATCCACCGCCCAGGCGCAGTTGCGTGTCAATCCGGTAGCGTCCGTCGGGAATAATTTTTCCGGGATTGAAATTATTTTTGGGATCAAAAGTGTTTTTGACTGCGCGCGTGAGTTGCATCAATTCCGCGCCGAGATGTTCCGGCACATATTCCGTGCGCGCGATGCCCACTCCGTGCTCGCCCGCGAGCGAGCCCTTGAATTGCCGGACCAGCGCCGATACTTCATCGCTGAGCTGGCGCATTTTTTTCAAGTCTTGCGCCGAATGCAAATCGAGCACGGGTCGCACGTGCAGCAACCCCGAAGCGGCGTGGCCGTAAAATGAGCCGCGCAATCCCAGCGGTTTCATCAGGCCTTGAAGACCCGCGACGTAGGCCGGCAACTGCTCGGGCCGGACGGCTGTGTCTTCAATGCACGTGACGGGTTTTGCCGCGCCCGCGCAACCGGTCAGCAGCGAGAGTCCCGCTTTGCGCATGCCCCAGACGAGACCGATCTCGGCCGTGTTTTTCAAAATCCTGGTGCGCAATCCGAGATGCTTTTTTTCCACCGCCGCGAGTCGTTCCGGCACGTTCTCATCAAAGAATTCGATGGCGAGAATGGATTCGCAGGGCCGGTGGTCGAGGTCGAGCAGATCGCGAGCGGCCTGGAATTGTAGTTGCCCGCGCGTCTGGTCAAACAGCACGCGGTCCACGTGCTCGATGGCCGCCGGTTTCAAATCGAGCAACTCGACGGTCGCTTGCATCGCCTCCGCGACTGACGCGAAAAAAATCAAGCCCACGCCTTTGCTTTTTGGCAGCGGAACCATTTTTACTTCTGCGGAAGCGATCGCGGCCAACGTGCCTTCGCTTCCGGCAAATAAGTGCGCCAGATTTTTTGGCTCGCGCAAAAACCGGTCGAGGCCATAACCGGGATGGCGCTTTAACAAGCCGGTGGAAAAATACTCGCGGATGGCCGGGGCGCATGCGTCAAAATATTTTTCCAGCACGACCCGCTTGTCCGCGAGCGATTCGTTTTGCGCCTGGATGAATTCGATGCGCCCATCGGCCAGCACGATTTCAAGCCCGAGCACATGATCGGCGGTCACACCGTAAAACGGCACGTGCGAGCCGGAAGAATTATTCGCGATCATTCCGCCGAGCGTCGCACGCGAACTCGTGGCCACATCGGGCCCGAAACAAAATCCGTGCGGCTTGAGGAAGGCGTTGAGCTGGTCGAGCACGACGCCGGCTCCGACCCGGACGGTGCGGCGTTCCAAATCCAAACCGGTGATCTGGCGGTTGTGCCGCGAGAAATCCACGACGAGGCCCGCGCCGATCGCGCCCCCGACCAGCCCGGTGCCCGCGCCGCGCGGGATGATGGAGATGTCCGCTGTTGCCGCAGCGCGAATGACCGAAGCCGCCTGGCGGGCGTTGCGAGGAAACGCGACGGCGATGGGTTCGATTTGATAAAGCGACGCGTCCGTCGCGTAAAGCTGGCGGGTCAGGTTGTCAAAGGCCACGTCACAATCCGCCGCGGCGAAGGCAGAGTGATCGAGAGCGCGAGGCGCGGGAGCGGAAGTATGGGGAGCCGGATTGGGATGAGCGCGAACGCCGGTCATTGGGCAAGCGAAAGTAAACCCAAAGACGAAATCATTTCTGTCCTGGGTCCGCAGGCTTTGGCTGCGCGGCTTTCGGCGCGGCAGCGTCGGCTGACGAACTGTTCGTTGACGCGGGAGCCGTGCCGGGAGGACGCATGTCCCGGGTCGCTTTCATCCACATCGTGAATTGTTCGGGCGAAAAAATTCCCTTCAAAGTAGCGTCGGTGTCATCAAGAATTTCGCGAATTTTGTCGAGTTGGTTGGCTTGGGTGACGGAAGGGTCATTGCGGAGCATCACAATCCGGCGGCCTTGATTCTTAAGCGCGTCATTAATTTGCGCCCGTTGAAGCGGCGTGAGCGTGAAGTTGGCGAGCATTTTTTGCAAAGCCGCGTTACGAGCGGCACGGGCCTCCGGACTGTGGTCGCCGGGGGCAGGCGGCGGCGGCGGGGCGGAAGCGGACGGCGGGGCGGGAGAGGGGGTCGTGCCGTCCTGCGCATAGCCGCTCAGTGCGCATAATAAAACAAGGATGGAGAGGGTGAGCGAAAATTTGAATGGATTGGCTTTCATAAAAAAATTGCGGCAAAGCGGAGCAACTCTGCATCGGCAGCGGCGGATGATGACTGCCGACTCCGCCGGGAACATAAAACTAACGAAGCATCACTTCTGGTACACACTCACGCGCGCGGGCGGCAAATTCAGCCAGATCAAGTCCGACGCCACGTTCTGAAAATGCGCCGCGGCCTTGGGTTGCTGGTTGCCGAGATGATAACTGTATTGCACGAGCTTGCCCTGGTCGGGCAGCAGGGCGCGAATCTTCCGGGCGAGCATGTCCGCGATGTGCGCCTCAAAATTCAGCAGCGGCAGGCTCGAAAAAACGACGCCGATCTTTTTTCCGGGAGCGTGTTTGGCGAGCAGTTCGTCGAGTTCAAAAGCGTCGCCGGTGATGATCGTCGCGCGAGGAAAACTGGAACGCAAATGGTCGGCCATCTTCGGGGATTTTTCGATCGCGATGAGGCGGTCTTCGCGCAAGCCGCGTTCCAGCAGCGCGTGGCTGACGACACCCGTGCCGGGCCCGAGTTCGAGGGCATAACTGTCGCCGTGGGGCGGCAGCCAGCGGGCCATGGCCACCGCGAGTTTTTTTGAACTCGGAAGAATCGCGCCGACCTGCCGCGGTGCGTTAACGAGTTCCTGAAGGAAAAGAGTCGTGGAGTTCAATTTCGCGAGCAACTGCATGTTATTAGTAATAGACGTTTATTGCGCCGACAGGCCACCGCGGTTATTTGACGCAAATATCTGGCATTTGTTCGATTAGAGAATCGTGTTCTCCTGGGTCGCCGAAAACATAGACCACAACCAAATGCCGGGCGAGGAAAAAGTTCGGCCAATTTTGGCGTCCCTTCGATAAAAAAACGCGGCGCATTCCGCTCAGCATCAAGCTGTAGAATGCGCCGCACGCAAATTCCTTAAATTAGTTCAGGGCTTCGGTATTATTTGCCTTCCTTGCCGGTGAGGCCGGCTTTTTGCAAAGCATCAAATACGTCCTTGTCATTGAAATCGCCAGTGACGGTGAAGGAGGTCGCGTTCTTGGTGGCGTCATCACCGGTCACACCGGCAACGGATTTCACGGCTTTGTCCACGGCCTTGACGCACTTGCCGCAGCAAAGATGCACGCCTTCGACTTTGAGGGAGGAAACCTTCTGATTTTTCGCACCGGAGGTGGAATCAAGATTCACATCCGTGCTCGTGCCGAAATATCCGGCGGCGACCAAGGCGTCCGCAGCCTTTTGAACGGAGGCTTTATCCGGGCCAGTCAAGGTGACAGTGGAACCATCTTTATCGGAGACAGCTTTTACGCCGGGCACATCCGCGACCGCTTTGTTCACGCCTTTGACGCAGGAATCGCAGCAAAGATGAACGTCGCTGATTTTGGCGGTCACATCGGCCCGCGCGGCGAGCGTGAGGGTAGATGCCGTCAGAAGGATCGTTAGAAAAAGTTTCATAATAGGACTTTTTAGGACTTTCGATTTTTGGAATTTTTGATGGTAAAACTCTCGGCGGGATTAAACGAGTTCAACCTGTTTGCGTCAAGGCGATTCGGTTTGGACTGGCCGAATCCTTTTGCAAACATCGGCGCAATGTGCTATCATTGATAGCACCAGTATGGCTCAACTTATTGTCCGGCAAATCGAAGATAAAGTGGTCAGGAAATTGAAGCAACAGGCGGGCGCTCACGGCGTGTCCATGGAGGAGGAGCATCGCCGCATCCTGCGGCAATCGTTGTTGAAAGCTTCCCGCAAGGGGGCTTCGTTTAAAGATTTTCTGCGCAGCATGCCCACTGGCGATGATGCCGATTTCGCCCGCGGCCCGCAAATTTCGCGGAAGATTGAATTGTGAGCTGGCTGCTGGACACAAATATTCTCAGTGAGATTCGCAAGGGGAATTGCTGCGATTCCGGAGTGCAGCAATGGTTTGCCGCTGCGGATGAGGAAGAGTTATTCGTCAGCGTTTTGGTGCTGGGGGAAATACGAAAAGGCATTGAACAAATCCGCCTGAGGGATTCCGCGCAAGCGCGATTGCTGGAAAAATGGCTGGCGACATTGAAGACCAAATTCGCCGAGCGCATTCTGCCGATTGATCAGGAGACGGCTGAGCAATGGGGCGGATTGGGCTTGCGACAGCCGGTTCCCGTGCTGGACAGCCTGTTGGCGGCGACGGCGCTGGTTCACGACTTGACCATCGTAAGCCGTGATGAAAGTGGATTCCGCAACACGGGCGCGAAATTTCTGAATCCATTTTCCAAGCCCAAATAGATTTTTGGCCGGATGGGTATTTTTTTTATTTACCTCGCGTCACGGCAAAATCTTTCACCAAATTTGGAAACTCACAGTCTTCGCACAAGGCGTTCGAGTGATCGCAGAAATCCCGGAGGATTTGGAGCAAGCCTTGTTGCGCGGCCGCGCCATTCAATATGCCGGGCTTCGCGCCGCCTAATAATCTGTCGCGCGCGAGGCGCAGGGCGCTGTTGTCTTCGGCAGCGGGCCACGCGAGGTAGCGCTGTTCGGCTTCGCGGCGCAGTTTTTCATTTTTGCCTTCCACGGCGCGCATCCAAAACCACGGCAGGACGACGTTGACCGCGAGGTCGGTCACCCGCGCGGAACCGAGCATGGGTTGGGGGCGCGCGAGCCGCGCGGAGGAAAATGTCCAGTGCCACGACCAAAAATCATCCGGCTCGACTTGCAGGATTTTCAACAAGGAATCTGCCAGTTCGTCTTCGGCAATGTCGCTCGTGAACCACGACTCTAATTTCGCCGGCAAATCTCCCGCGGCCAGCCAATGCGCCGCGAGCGCGAGACGCCGCTGGGGATGGTTCGCGGGGCGCAGGCTGTTGAATCGCCACAATTCGCGCGGCAAAATAGTTTCTGAAAAATGTTCGCGCTCGCGCCACCAGCGGTCCCAGATACCGCGCAGATAATCATTCGCCGATGCGCGTTCGCGCGCCATTTCTTTGGGCAACAATCCGCTGATGCCGAATAATCGCGCCTGGCATGCCAGCGCGTCCTTGGGCGCGACCCAAGATGTTCGCAATTCCGCCAGCCGTTGCATCGGCCAAATATTTTGTTTGTAGCCCAAGGCCCGAAATATTCCTTCCCATAATGCCTGTTCCCAGCCCGCTTGTTTGGCGCGCGCTTCGAGTTGCTGCGCCTTGCCGCGCCAGCGAACTTGCGCGGCCTCGTGCAGTAGATTGATCAAACTTTCGCGCGAGAGTTGCATCAGCGGCGCGCAACATTTTCCGCGCATGTTTTCGGGCAGCGAACCCAGCGAATCGCGTCCGAGCCACGAACTGAGTTCGCCCAGCGGCGCATCGAGCCGTCCGCTCAACACCATTGCGGGCAGATGTTCCGCCACGGCGCGATCGCCTTCCCAAATGACGTGGAGCACGACGTTCTTGAATGCCGGGTTGCGGTCGTGGCCGTGCGCGTGCCAGCCGTTGGCGCGCAAATCAATTTCGATGTCGCCGCGTTGGGCCACGCCGGTTCCGATCTGGACAATCGCCTCGCGAAAATCCGGCCCGGCCTCGTGATTTTTAAAACCGGGATGAAGGACGCGCACGGTTTGTCCGTCCAAGGTAAATAGCTGGTCGCGCTTGAGCCGCTGCTGCTGCCAGATCGCCTGCAATAAAAATTCGGGCGGCACCGCGCCGGCGCTATCTTGAAGCGCGGCGCCGGGCAAGGCTCGCGCGCGGCGAAGAGAATAAAAATTGTCAAAACCTAGCGGCATTTGAATGAAATATTTGAGCGATTAATGGCGAAAGATTTGAGCGCAGGGGCTTGCAAAGTCAAGGTTCCGTGCATAAGTTCAAGCGTTGCCGGCGGCACGGTTCGCTGCCGCCTCTGCTGTTGTGTTTGAACGAACCGCCAGAGGAGATGTCCGGTTGAGTATGAAATTGTTTTTGATAACTATGTTTTCGTCGGCTGCCAAAAATTCGCGCTCGCAAGTTTTCGCTTTGTTTCTGCCGCTCTTTTTCGCCGTTACGCAATCTGCTTCGGCTGAGAACACCGCGCCTGATATTCGCCGGGATGCCACGGTGGAGGCGGTCGAGCGCGTGCTGCCGAGTGTCGTGAACATTGCGACAGAAACCATGATTCAGGTTCGCGATCCGTTCGAGGACATGCTGCGCCAATTTTTCGATCCCTATCATCGCCAGCAAGCGCCGAATTCGCAGCTCAGCCTGGGTTCCGGCGTGATCATTGATGAGGACGGATATATTCTGACCAATGACCACGTCGTGCGCCGCGCCGACAAAATCTGGGTGAAGGTTTATACCAACGAAACTCCCTACGAAGCCAAGCTCATCGCCACCAATCCGAAACGCGATGTCGCGCTGCTCAAGCTTCAGGCGAAGCCCGGCCAACATTTTGCCGCCGTGAAATTTGCGCCCGACGACGATCTGTTGCTTGGTGAAACGGTGATTGCGCTCGGCAATCCATTCGGCCTCGGCGGTTCGGTCAGCCGCGGGATTCTTAGTTCCAAGAGCCGCTCGGCTCCGCGCGAAAATGATGCGCTCGACGTTCCCAACTGGCTTCAAACCGATGCGAGCATCAACCCCGGCAACAGTGGCGGTCCACTGATCAATTTGCGCGGCGAACTCATCGGCCTCAACGTCGCGATTCTTTCGCAGGCGCAGGGCATTGGTTTCGCCATTCCCATCAAGCTCGTGAGCGCGGCGCTTTCGGAAATTTTCACGCCGGAATCTTCCGGCAAGTCGTTGTGGTTCGGCGCGCGCATTAAAGTCGGACCGGCGCCGTTCACCATCACGACGGTGCAATCGCAGAGTCCGGCTGATCTGGCCGGGCTTAAGGTGGGCGACCACATTCTTCGCGTAAACGGCGTTGCGCCCAAAGGGTTCATTGATTTCAATGAACTGATCGTGAACAGCGAAAAGCCGGAAATCGCGCTCGGGGTTGAGAGCGGCGGCAAGACGCGCGAGGTGAGCGTGACGCTCATGCCGGAGAAGGATTTTTTCAACGCGGGTTTGATTGAGCAAATGCTCGGGGTGCGTTTGCAGGCGATCACGCCGCAGATCGCGCAGCGTTTCATGCTGAATTCCACGAATGGGTTTTTGATTTCCGGGATTGAGGAGCATTCTCCCGCGGCGGACCAGCTTCGACCGGGTTATCTCGTCACCGGCATTGACGGGCAGGCGCCGGAAAATCTTATTGCCGCCGCGAAAATTATTTTTGCAAAAAAGAAGGGTGAGAGCGTCAAACTGGATGTGACGGTGCAGGAGCGGCGCGGCGCATTTATATATCATGTGCCGGGCACGATCGAGTTGCCGGTGCGCTGACGAGAGTTCTTTGTGGAAGTGTTCGGCGGGATGCCGAACACTGCACGCGGGACGTGTGCGCTCCGCCAAGACTACTTTCGGGTTATTTTTGAACGGTGGGGATGCGATGGTGTTTATTGGCTGACAAGACTTTTTGTTGGCTCAACCGCTGATTGCGACTAAGCTGCCTTTGCTAGCATGAACGATGGATTGATGATCGAAGTTTCCCGCCTGACCAAGCGGTACACCGGCCACACGGCGGTGTCCGATATTTCTTTTACGGTCGGGCGCGGGGAAATTGTGGGCCTGCTCGGCAGCAACGGCGCCGGCAAGAGCACCACCATGCGCATCCTTTCGTGCTTTCTGCCCGCGACCTCGGGCACGGCGCGCATCGCGGGTTTTGATGTTTTTCGCGAAGCCGACGAGGTTCGCCGACGCATCGGTTACATGCCTGAAAATAATCCGCTGCATCCGGAAATGCGGGTGCGGGAATTTTTAAAATTTCGCGCGCGTCTCAAGGGCCTCAGCCGCGTGCGTTCGCGCGAACGGGTGGACACGGTCATCGAGCAATGCGGCCTGGCGGACGTCAGCAAAAAAATCATCGGGCAACTTTCCAAGGGTTATCGCCAGCGTGTCGGACTCGCTGATGCGCTCGTGCACGAACCGGAATTGATCATCCTCGACGAACCGACGATTGGCCTCGATCCGAACCAGATGCGTTCGGTCCGGCAGTTGATCAAAGACCTGGGCCGCAACCACACGGTTTTGATTTCCACGCACATTCTTCCCGAAGTGGAAATGACTTGCACGCGGGTATTGATTTTGCACGCGGGAAAAATTCTCGCCGCCGATTCGCCGGAGAATCTTCAAAAAATCATGGCGAACAACAGCCAGATCATTGCGGAAATTGCCGCGCCGCGCGCGGAACTTGAAGCGTGCTGGGAAGCGATGGCGGAGATTGAATATTTCGATCTGGCGCCGGCTGAGGGAGAATTTTTTCGCTGCGCCTTCACGCCGCGCGAAGGAGTGGATTTGCGTTTGGAGATTTACCGCACCGCGCACGAGCGGGGCTGGAAATTGCGCGAACTGACTCGCAGCCGCCACAGTCTCGAAGACATCTACGTGCGCGTCACCCGGCCGGATGAGGAGGAATAACATGCAAGCCTACCTCACACTTACGCGGCGCGAACTCGGCAGCCTGTTTGTTTCGATCACCGGGTACATCATCATTGCGGGCGCGGTGTTTTTGCTCGGATTGAGCTTCGTGGATTTGCTTGATTTGTTGCAAGGCGAGGCGACGCCGGCGCCGGTCACTCAATTATTTTATTCCACCGGTTACTTCTGGGAAATCCTGCTGCTGGCCGCGCCGGTGATCACGATGCGGCTGTTCGCGCTCGAAAAATCCTCCGGCACATTTGAAACCTTGATGACCACGCCGGTCAGCGATCTTCAAGTGGTGCTGGCCAAGTTTTCCGCCGCGATGGTTTTCTACATGCTGATGTGGCTGCCATCGCTTTTGTGCATTTTGATTTTGCGCCATTACGTCAGCCGCACGGATGTCTTTGACCCCGGTCTAATCGCCAGCACGTTTCTTGGGATTTTGTTGCTTGGCGGATTATTCATGTCGCTCGGCTGTTTTGCTTCTTCGTTGACGGGCAGCCAAATCGTGGCGGCGATGATCAGTTTCGTCTTGGGTTATACTTTGTTCCTGTTGAGTTATCTGCCGGGACATTTGCCGCTGGCGTCCGGCTGGCAAGCGGCGCTGGTGGCGCACGTCGCGCTATTCGATCACATGAATGATTTCGCGCGCGGCGTGGTGGACACGCGGCACGTGGTTTTTTACGTCACGGTGACGGGACTGTTCCTGTTCCTGACTCTGCGGGTGGTGGAGAGCCGCCGTTGGAAATAACCGCATGTCCAGCGAACCCACCCCACCATCCAGTTTCTCGGCGCAACGGCGCTGGGCGATTTTTTTCTCCGTCCTTATTTCCATCATCACCGTTTTCGCGCTGGTGGCGATGCTCAATTATCTGGGCGCGCGTTATTACATGCGTTTCAACTGGAGCAAAGACGCCGCCGTGCAGCTTTCGCCGCAAACGGTTTCGCTGCTTAAAACGATCACCAACCAAATCAACGTCACGATTTACTTCGACAAGACCGACGGCCTTTACGATTCCACCAAGGCGTTGCTTGATGAATATCATCTTGCGAATCCGAAGATCGTGGTGCAGACGGTGGATTACCTCGTGGATGCCAGCCTGGCGCAGCAGGTCAAGGCCACCAATCAACTTGGCTCCGATCAAAAGAAAAATCTCGTGATCTTCAACAGCGGTGGCCGACGCAAAATTGTGCAGGCGCCGAGCCTTGCAGATTACACTTACGAGTCCGTTCCAAACAACAAGGAGCGCGAATGGGCACAGCATCTCAAGGATTTCAAAGGCGAAATTTATTTCTCCGCCGCGATCCTCAGCCTTTCCAGTCCGCACACGCTCAAGGCGTATTTTCTCGAAGGCCACGGCGAGCACGGCCTTGAATCCAAGAGCGACGATGGTTACCAAAAGTTCGGCGAGGTTTGCGAAGACAATAATGTGCAGACGTCCGTCATCAAATTGTTCGGCTCCAATAATGTCCCGGGTGATTGCAACCTGCTCGTCATCGCTGGCCCGCGCAATCCCATTCCCGCGGAAGAATTGCATAAGATTTCGACCTATCTTAGCCAGGGTGGACGCCTGCTGGCGCTGTTCAACTACGACACGCGCTTCACCTATACCGGCCTCGAACCTATTTTGACGAATTGGAATGTTTCCGTCGGCATGGATGTGGTTAGCGATCCCAAAAATAAAATGACCAGCGGCGCGATTGCGGTCAGTGCGTTCAATCCCAACCAGCCGATCAGCGCGGAACTCGTTGGTTCCACATTGGCGATGGTCAACCCGCGTTCCATATCCATCGCGAGTCTAACCAAGGACGGCCCGGAGACGCCGAAGGTGGAGGAACTCGCGATGACGGGAGAAGATTCGACGTATGCGGAAACCAGCGCATCCACTTTTCGCGGGCGAGTGCCGGTGATTTGCACGGTTGAAAAGGCGAGCATCAAAGGCGTCTTTTCTGAGCGGGGGACCACGGCCATCGTGGTCGCCGGCGATTCGGTGTTTGTCGATAATCTTCATATTGACGATTCAGACGATCGCGCGTTCGCCACTTCCGCAATCAACTGGCTGCTCGACCAGACTCAACTTTTGCAAGGCGTCGGTCCGCGCGCGGTCAAAGAATACAAGCTCACCATGACGCAGTCGCAGATGTCACATGTAACGTGGTTGTTCCTGGGTGCGATGCCGGGGGCGATATTGTTTTTGGGCCTGCTGGTCTGGTTGCGCCGGCGGCGTTGAACGAGTTTGAACCTGGCAACGCATGAATTATATTTGTGAGATGGCTTACGGCTTGCCATGTTTGCCGAAGAGCGCCCCGGTGCGGCGTTCGTCTTTCACCGCGCCATGAATCCCAAAAACACCGCTTTTCTAGTCGTGCTGGCGGCGGGATTGTTCGCCTTCATTTTCTTTTTTGAGCGGCATCAGCACAAGGTTGAGCCGGGCGTTCCGCATGTGCTTCCGGCGTTCAAGCCCGCTGAAGTCACCGGGGTTCAAATCCTGCTGCCGAAATCGGAAATCTCCGCCGAGCGCACGAATCATACGTGGCAATTAACCAAGCCGCTCATTTATCCCGCGCAATCCAATCTCATTGAAAACCTGCTTCAAGCGACGGCGGAACTCACGCCGCAAACACAGATTCCCGCGCAGGAACTCAAGGATCGCACCAAGCTTAATGAGGAATATGGTTTCGATAATCCGCTCGCGACGATCGTTTTCCAACAGGGCGATGAACAGCGCCAGTTGAAGCTCGGCCATCTTACCGCGCCGGGCGACCAGATTTACGCGCAGGTCGTGGGCCTGGATCGCGTGGATATAATTGATGTCGAGTTCGTCAAAAAATTTGTCCCGCGCGATGCCAATGACTGGCGCGATACCCTCTTCATCAATCTTAGCGACTCAAACTTTGACCAACTCACGGTGGCGAATGGCGCGCAGGGTTTTGTGCTTCAACGCGAGTCCACCAATCAGCCGTGGCACATGTTCAAGCCCGTCCGCACCCGCGCCGATTATCCGAAGGTGGATGACTTGCTTCAGCATCTGCTTCAACTACGCGTCGCGCGTTTCGTGACCGACGATGAGAAAGCGGATCTGGAATCGTACGGCTTGCAGCCGCCCGCGCTCGAAGTGAAACTGGACCACGGTACGAACGCGGTGTTGGGCGTGGATTTTGGACGGAGTCCCACGAACGATTCCGGAGCGATCTTTGTCCGCCAAGTTGGGAAAAGCACGGTCGTGCTTGTTCCTCGCGAGGCTGTGGCGGCGTGGTTTTCCGGCGCGGAGGAATTTCGCGATCGCCATCTTGTGCGGCTCGATGGCCGGTTGCCGGATCTCATCGAAGTGACCGGCTATGGGACCAACCAGGAAACTTTCACGGTGGAACGCACGACCAACGACTCGTGGCATCTCACCAAGCCGGTCGAATTTCCGGCGGACACGAACATGATGCGCGCGTTCGTGGAGGATTTCGCGCGACTTCAGGTCGTGCGCGTGGACAATCGCGTGGCGGTCAACGATGCCGCCTTGCCCGATCCCGATTTCGTCCGATACGGCCTCGTCAAGCCCGTCCGCCAATACATCATCAAGCGCAAAGCGATGTCTGGTTCGAGCAATACAGTCATCGCGCAACTGGATTTCGGTTCGGTGAAGGATGGCAATATTTATGTGCGCCGCGCGGATTTGCCGGAGGAAACTTCCGTTTATGCGGTGCGCGAATCGGAATTTGAACGATTGGCCGCGACGAGCCAGCAGTTGCGCGTCCGCCGCATCTGGGATTTTTCTGAGGACGATGTCACCTCGATCATCATCCACCAAAATGGGCACGAACAAAAATTGATTCACAAAGGTCCGAACCATTGGAGTATTGCGCCCGGTTCGCAAGGGATGATCAACGAACTCGAAGTGGAAGTGGGCGCGCAGGAACTTGGTTTGCTTGAAGCGGCCAACTGGATCGAAGCCTCGCCCGCGAACCTTGCGCGTTATGGCATTTCCGACAAGTCGCCGCAAATCAGCGTCGAGGTCAAATTGAACGGCAAGCTGGAAACGCTCACGCTGAAAATCGGCTGGGTTCCCGGCGGATTGCGGTACGGCCTGGTGCGCATGCCGGACGGCCAGGATTGGGTTTTTGATTTTCCGCCGCTCGTGCTGGCGAAATTCGTTTCGTATCTCAACCTTCAGGACGCCCCGACGCCCTAGCTAATTTGTATGCCTAAGCGCGTGCCCAGCAAATGGTGGCGGAGAACAAAGATTTGCCTGAGCGCGTTGCGGGTGATCCTCCTGCTGCTCGTGCTGCTGGTGGTGACGGTCGTGGTTTACCTGAATGAAGTTGGCCTTCCCGGTTTTGCGAAACGTCCGATCATTGATGCGCTGCACGCGCGCGGTTTCGATCTCGAAGTGGGGAGCATTCGGTGGCGGTGGTATCGCGGGCTGGTCGCGGAAAATGTTCGTTTCGGCTCCGCGCAACCCGAGGCGAACATCCCGCAAATGTCTTTGCGCGAACTCGCCCTGCAACTGAATCATCACGCGCTGGTGAGATTTCATCTCAAGGTGGATTTGCTTACCTTGCGCACCGGCCAACTCACGTGGCTGCTCGCGGAGACGAACCAGCCGCCCGAATCGCTGGTTATGACCAATATCCAGGCGCAACTTCGCCTGCTGCCCGACGATCAATGGGAACTGGATCATTTCACCGCCGCGTTCGCGGGCGCGCGTTTGCATTTGTCGGGCTCGCTCACCAATGCTTCGGCCATTCGCGATTGGAAATTCATTCACGGCCACGGCGGCGGCGAGCCGGAAGCGCTCCGCCAACGCCTGCGGGAATTGGCGCGCACGATTGATTCGATCCGGTTCGCCTCGCCGCCGGAATTGAACGTCATCATTCGCGGCGACGCGCGCGAATTTCAAAGTTTCAGCGGCCTCATCACGCTCGAAGCCCCCGCCGCGCATACGCCGTGGGGCGACCTCTCGAACGGCACGCTGCTCACGCGGTTGACGGGCTCGGGCGAAACAAACGGTTTGTCGAAAGCGGAATTCATTCTGCGCGCGGATGAAGTTTCGACGCGCTGGGGCAGCACGAAACATTTTCAACTGGATCTGCACGCGTCCGGCGATGACAACCTCACGAATCTCGTGCGCGCGCATGTCGAAGTTTCCGCCGCGCAATTCACCACGCCCTGGGCGCAAGCCACCAATGCGCAATTCACCGCGCGCTGGACGCATTCGCTCACCAATCCCATACCCATCGCGGGCAGCGGTGAGTTGCGCCTGGCCAATCCGTACACGCGCTGGGGCCATGCCGATGAGTTGCGCCTCGACGCCAGCCTGAGCACGCCCGCGACCAACGGGCCGCGCGCCGATGCAAGCTGGGCGTGGTGGGCCCCGCTCGCGCCGTATTATCTCGATTGGAATTGCCGCCTCGAAAATCTGCGCGCGGAAGATTTCAAATCGCAGACGATTTTGTGCGCTGGAAATTGGCGCGCGCCCGAACTCACGATCACGAACCTGCACACGGAAATGTACCAGGGCCAGGTGACGGCCAACGCGGACCTGAATGTCGCTTCGCGCATGGCGCGGTTCGCGTTCGTTTCAGATTTCGATGTGCAAAAAGCCGTGCCGTTCCTTTCGCCAAAGGGCCGTGAATGGTTCGCGCAGCAGGAATTTAGCTGGCAAAGCCCGCCGACCCTGCGCGGCAGCGGCTATGTCACTTTGCCCGCGTGGACGAACCATCATCCCGATTGGCGCGAGGAAGTTTTGCCCACGTTTTTCATCCAGGGTGATTTCAAGGTGGGGGAAGGTTCGTATCACAAACTGCCGGTGACATCGGCGCGCTCGCATCTGACTTATTCCAACATGGTCTGCAATATTCCCGACCTTGAGGCGGTCCGTCCCGAGGGCAAGATCGGTTTGGCCATGACCGCCGACGACCGTACGCGCGAATATTATTTCAACATCCACAGCACCGTGGACTTGAAAATCCTGCGCGTCTTCGCGCCGGAGAAGGCCCAGCGCGCCGTGGATTTCATCACGTTCACGCAAATGCCGCGCGTGGATGCCGAGGTCTGGGGGCGCTGGCGCGATTACGATCATATCGGCGCGCGCGCTGAGATCGCCCTCACTAATTTTACGTTTCGCGGGCAGGCCATGAGCAACGTCCACGGCTGGCTGGCCTATACCAATAAATTTCTGCTGCTCACCAACGGGCGACTCGAACGCAGCAATGAAGTTGCCACGTGCAGCAGCATCGGTTTTGATTTTCCCGGCAAGCGCGCCTTTCTCACCAATGGCTTCAGCACCATGGAAACTTTTCCCGGCATGCAGATGATCGGCCCGAAAGTGGCGCGCGACGTGGAGCCGTATCATTTTCTCGTGCCGCCAACGGTCGAGGCCAACGGCGTGATTCCGCTTTCAGATGATATTGACGTCGCGGACTTGCATTTCAAGATGAAGGCGGGGCCGTTTCGCTGGTTGAAATTTCACGGCTCGGAAGTCAACACGCTCGTGGATTGGGTTGGCCAAAAAATGACGCTGAACCAGCTTGAGGCGCACGTTTACGACGGCACGATTACGGCGAGCGCGGCGTTCGATTTCACCCGGCCGGGTGATGGCGCGGATTTCAAATTCGACATGATCGCCACGGGCATTAATTTGCAAAAGCTCATGTCCGATGTTTCTCCCGCCACGAATCATCTCGAAGGCGTCTTCAACGGCCATCTCAATGTGACCTACGCGAATACTCAGGACGATAAAAGCTGGTGCGGCAGCGGGCAGGTGGATTTGCGCAACGGCTTGATCTGGGACATCCCGATCTTCGGCGTGCTCTCGCCAGTGCTTGACAGCGTGATTTCTCCGGGGCTGGGCGAGAGCCGCATCAACCAGGCGTCCGCAAATTTTACAATGACCAATAGCGTGCTGCACTCGGATGATTTGCGGCTGCGCTCGCCGACGGTTCGTTTGCTCTATCGCGGCACGGTGGGTTTTGACATGCAGGTGGATGCCACCGTGGAGGCGGAGGTGGGACGCGACGCGCCGCTTGTAGGGCCAGTCGTCAGCACCGTGTTCATGCCGTTTGGAAAATTATTTGAAACGCGTGTCACGGGTTCGCTCACCAATCCCAAGCGCGCGCCGGTTACTCTCGCGGCGAAATTAATCTCGCCGTTCATCCATCCGCTGCGCACGTTGAAGGATCTTTTGCCGGGCGAATCCAGCAGCACGACGAATGCGCCGCCGGTTTTCCCCGATCCGCCGCCGGCCAATTAAATTTCGCCACGACGATGTTCGGCATCTTCAAGAGCCGCGCCAGTTAAAATCCGTATTGAGTTTGGCTCCGCCCCCGCTACCTTTGGCTCATGCGCTGGTTCCTCGTAGTCTGCTGCTCGATGCTCGTGCTCGGTTCAACCGCGAACGCCGCGGATGGACGCGTGCTCAAGGTGCTGCCGCAATTTCTCGACCTTCAGGGACGCGAAGCGATCACGCCGAGCCTTTACGACCGCGATGCCTACCAGGCGATTTTGCGGAAGAATCCGAAATTGCGTTCGGGAATACGTTTCGCCATCCAGTGGAAGGCGAATGCGCCGGCGACGGAAGTGTTGAAACTTCGCGTCGAAATGCGCGGGACGCCCGAAAAGGATTTGCCCAAGGAAAGTTCCATCGAAATGGAAGTTCACCAGCATCATTGGTTCAGCCACTGGGCCTATATCAAATTGGGCGAGGATAAATACAAGGCCCTGGGCGAGGTCACGGCGTGGCGCGTGACTTTGTGGGACGGGGACAAACTTCTCAGCGAGCAAAAATCGTTTCTCTGGTAAGCGTCATTCCATGATGACGTTGGCCGCGTGGCCTTTTTGGCGCGTCTTCAAGGCCTGTTCGTAACATTCCAACGCTTCGCTGTAGCGCTCCATGCGGTTGAACACGCCGCCTTTGTAGAGATAGGCCATCGTCATCGAATTGTCCTGCGCGATGGCGCGATCGTAGCATTCGATCGCTTCCGCGAAACGCTGAAGGCGTTCGAGCGCCGCGCCTTTTTTGAGGAGGGCGTCCGCATTGCCGGGGTCCATCGCCAGCGCCTGATTGAGGCAATCCAAGGCCTCGTCGGGTTTGTCCAGCTTGAGGAGCGTCTGGCATTTATTGAGCAGCAGGGAAATGGAATCGGTTTTGCCCGACACGGGGACCGGCGGCATTTCCTCGCTCGGTTCGGTGAGCGCGAGTTTTTTTACTTCGTCATGGTTGACGGAATTCTCCGGCAACGCCGCGGCTGGTTTGGTGGACGTTTCCAATTCCTGCACGCGCTGTTCCAAGCGGCCAATGACGTCCAAAAATTTATTGGTGGATTGTTCGAGCACGGAGGACGAGATGACTTGGCTTTCGCCCAGGCCCAATCCGCCTTTGGAATAGGCGCCCGAAATGCTCGCCGCGGCGAGGGTCAGGCGGTTCACCGCCGTCCACTGCAAAAATGCGGCCATCAGCAAAACCAAAAAGCCGATGCCCGCAAAAATCCCCGCCGCGATCAGCACCATGCGGTCGGAATGCTCGATGCCTTTCAATTCCTCGATGCGTTGCGCCGCGAGCGATTTTTCCATCACACTGAATCGCTCTTCGAGCACGAGGGAATTCCGGGTGGCTTCGGCCTCGGCTTCCTGGCGATTTTTTTCGATGGCCAGTTGGGTGTTGTGCAGTTGCTCCTGCACTTGGAGCAACGAGCGCAGCGAATCCTGGTTGGCGGCGATGCTGGACGCGGCATCCGCCGGGGTGTTGGTATTGGTTTCCGCCGCCGAAGCGGAACTCAGCGTGGCCATCAGGAGCAACGCGATAAAGGCGAAAAAGCGAAAGAATCCGGAGGTTGTTTTGAAGATGGTAACCATCAAAACGAACCGTAGAAAATCGCCGTGAAAATGCAAGAGGAAAACTGAAATTCCCTTCCTTCTTCAGCGATAATTTTCAATCCCGGCAAACTCCTCCATCCGTTGACACCTTTGGGAATGGCGTTTAGCCTCCTGCCATGTCGCGTTTGCCGTTTGAAATCTTGCTGGCCCTGCGGTACTTGCGGCCCAAACGCACGTTCGTTTCCGTCATTACTTTGATTTCGGTGCTGGGCGTGACGCTGGGGGTCGCCGTGCTGATCATCGTCATCAGCGTCATGAGCGGGTTTGACCGCGACTTGCGTGAAAAGATTTTTGGGTTCAACGCGCATCTCACGATCCTTCAGATCAATCCGGCTGAAGGCCGCCAGGTTCCGATGACCAACGCCGCGCTCGTGATGCAAATCGTGAATGCCAATCCGCGCGTGAAAGCTTCTTCGCCGTTCGTCTCGTCTCAAGTGATGTTGCGCACCGAGCCGGATGCGGGGCGTTCGCTGATCTCGGCGCCGTTTCTGCGCGGCATTGATCCGCGCGCGGAAACGAATCTGAATCTCATCACGTCGAATATCATTTCCGGCAATCTTGATTTGAGTGGCCACGGTTTGCTGGTGGGTGAAGATTTGGCGGCGAATTATTACCTGAGTGTCGGTGATCACGTCGCGATTCTTTCGCCGGGCGATCTTCAAAAGATGCTCGATACGCGCACCAATAATCAGTCTGAAGTGGTTCCGCCAACCGATTATGAAGTGCGGGGTATTTTCAACACTGGCTTCTACGAATATAATTCCACCGTCGTCATCACGTCGCTCGGCAACGCCCAGGATTTGTTCGACCTCGGCGACGATGTGCAGGCCGTCATGGTCATGCTGCACGATCCTTACGACGCGAATAAAGTGGCGATGCAATTTGAAAAAGCGCTTGGCCCGAATTACGCGATCCGTTCGTGGGAGAATGAAAATTCCGGCATGTCCGCCGTGCTCGTGGAAAAAAACGTGATGCTCTATATTTTATTTTTTATCGTGATCGTCGCGGCTTTTGGTATCACGTGCACCCTGACGACTTTTGTGGTACTCAAGACGCGGGAGATCGGGGTGCTCAAGGCGCTGGGCGCGAGCAACCGGCAGGTCATCTGGATTTTTCTCAGCCAGAGTTTGATGGTGAGCATCATGGGGGTGCTCATTGGGACGGGCGCGGGGATGCTGGCGATCACGTATCGCAATCCGTTTCTTCATCTCATGCGCAACCTTACGGGCATCGAATTATTTCCCGCGAAGATTTATCAGTTCAGCGAATTGCCGGCGCAAATCGTTCCCGGCGACATCGCCATCATCTGCGGCGGTTCGCTGATCATCTGCCTGCTCGCCTCCGCTTTTCCCGTATGGAACGCCAGCCGTCTCAAGCCCGTCGAAGCCTTGCGCCATGAGTAACGAACCCGCCAACGCCATGCTCGACGCGCGCAATCTCCATAAGCGCTATGAAATGGGCCCGCGCTCGCTCGAAGTTTTGCGCGGGGTCAGTTTGACCATCGCGCGCGGGGATTTTCTCGCGCTGCGCGGTGCATCCGGCACGGGCAAGAGCACGCTGTTGCATCTGTTGGGCGGACTTGATTCGCCGAATGTGGGTGAAGTCTGGTTCGATGGAAAAAATCTCGCCAAGCTTTCCACAACGGCGCTCGCGCGCTTGCGCAACTTGAAAGTCGGTTTTATTTTTCAGGCGTATCATCTCTTGCCCGAACTCGATGCCTTGGAAAACGTCTGCCTGCCCGCGCGCATGGCTCGCACTTCGGCTTCCGCGACGGAAGCGCGCGCGCGCGAATTGCTTGCCCGCGTGGGATTGAAGGATCGCATGGAGCATCGGCCCACTGAGCTTTCCGGCGGCGAACAGCAACGGGTCGCGATTGCGCGGGCGATGATTAATTCACCCGAATTGATTCTTGCCGATGAGCCGACCGGGAATCTCGATTCGCAAACCGGCGGTGAAATCATGGATTTGCTCTGTGCTTTGCGCACGGAACACAACACGACGCTCGTCATTGCCACTCACGATTCCAAACTTGCCGGTCGCGCGCCAAAAGTCGTCCATCTCGCAGACGGCCAAATCGTGCAGAAGTGAGCGAGGTTATTCCCACTCAATCGTTCCCGGCGGCTTGCTCGTGATGTCGAAGCACACGCGGTTGACGCCTTTGACTTCATTCGTGATGCGGCTGGAAACTTTTTCGAGCACGTCGTACGGAAGCTTTACCCAATCCGCCGTCATGCCGTCCTGCGATTCCACCGCGCGCAACGCGATGGTGTATTCATAAGTGCGTTCGTCACCCATGACGCCGACGCTTTTCACCGGCAGCAGCACCGCGAAGCTTTGCCAAATCTTGTAATACCACCCGCTCGATTTCATTTCCTCGACGACGATGGTGTCGGCCTCGCGCAAAATATCGCAACGCCGCTCGGTGACTTCGCCGAGGATGCGCACGGCCAAACCCGGTCCGGGGAACGGCTGGCGTAAAACGATCTCGCGCGGCAAGCCCAATTCCAATCCGAGTTCGCGCACTTCGTCCTTGAACAAACATTTCAACGGTTCGACCAGTTGAAATTTCATTTTTTTGGGCAAGCCGCCGACGTTATGATGGCTCTTGATCATGGCGGCGGGATTGCCCGCGATGGGAACCGATTCAATCACATCGGGGTAGAGCGTGCCTTGCGCGAGAAACTTCGCCTTGCCCGCGCGCTTGGTGGCGGCCTGAAAAACCTCGATGAAAGTGCGGCCGATAATTTTGCGTTTGCGTTCTGGATCGGTCACGCCCTTGAGACGATTCAGGAAAAGTTTCGAGGCATCCTCGTACTGCAAGCGGATCTTGAAATGCCGACTGAAAACTTCCTGCACGACGCCCGCCTCGCGTCCGCGCAACAGGCCGTTGTTGACGAAGATGCAGGTGAGTTGATCGCCGATGGCCTTGTGCAAGAGCGCGGCGGCGACGCTCGAATCCACCCCGCCGCTCAAGCCGAGGATCACGCGCTCGTCGCCGACCTGGGTGCGAATCGCGGCCACCGCCTGATCAATGTAATTGTGCATCGTCCAGTTTTTGCCGCAGCCGCAAATATTATGGACGAAATTGGCGATGATCTTTTTACCCTGCGGCGTGTGGGCGACTTCGGGATGAAATTGCAGGCCGAAAATTTTTGCCGCGCGATTTTCGATGGCGGCGTAGGGCGAATTTTCCGTCACCGCGACGGACTTGAATCCGGCGGGGACTTTGGTGAGTTTATCAGCGTGGGAATTCCACACCTGCAACTTCTCGGGAAGATTCGCGAAGAGCGGGCAAAAGCTGTCCTTCACCTGCAACGTGCCTTTGCCGTATTCGCGCTTGAGGCCTTTCTCGACTTTGCCGCCGAGATATTGCGCGAGCAGT
This sequence comes from Verrucomicrobiia bacterium, assembly GCA_036268055.1. Lineage (NCBI taxonomy): Bacteria > Pseudomonadati > Verrucomicrobiota > Verrucomicrobiia > Verrucomicrobiia bacterium. The sequence continues at coordinate 143,601 of DATAUW010000016.1, forward strand.
TGGATGCCGAAACAAATCCCGAGAATGGGCACGCCGAGTTGAAAAATATTTTTATCGGGCAGGGGAGCGTCCTTAGCATAAACGCTCGATGGGCCGCCAGACAGGATCAATCCGCTGGGGCGCAATGCGGCGATTTCCGCCGCGGGCGTGTCGTAGCGCAGGATGATGGAATAGACATTGCACTCGCGGATGCGGCGCGCGATGACCTGGGTGTATTGGGAACCGAAATCGAGGATGACAATTTGTTCGTTCATGCCGTTTAAAGGCGATGCGTTCTAACGCGGAAAGGCGGGTTTGGCGAGAACAAAAAAAGCCGTCACGAAATCGTAACGGCTACAAACCGGGCGCGGAATTGAAAAATGATTATTCGCTGACCATCGTGACTTTGCCGGTCGTGGGGTCGTAATCCAATTTCATGCCGTTGGGCACGTCGGGAATTCTCACGATCAATTTTTGTTCGATCAATTCGTTCAAATCTTTGGGGTAATGTCCTTCGGTCGCATTATACATCTGGACGGCCTGATTGAGCGAGGCGAGGTCCACGACCTTGAGCGCTCGCTGCTGGCCATTGGCCATGGCGCCGACGTAATCGGCGGGTGCGCTCAGGGGACTGACACCGCTGCTTCCTGAACTGGATGGCGTTGAAGAAGTTGACTGGCTGGATTTGCCGCAGCCGGCCACCAACGCGACCGCAAGCACGGTGATATAAACGGGCGTTCTCATGCCCGTAATATATCACCGGCGGCAGATTATCCAAGCGCCGACTATTGATTAGTCGAAGGCGGCATGGTGTTCGTCGCCGCTGGCGGCGCCGAATTGGTGTTGACTGGAGGAACGGTGCTGTTGCTGGGGGCGTTTTGATCGCAGCCAGCCAGGACGATTCCAGTGACCATTAACGAGAGTAGGATAGTAATCTTCTTCATATTCGCATCCTAGCACGGCTTTCTTGAATGCAAAATTTTTCCAGGGAAAAAATTGGAGAAGGCCTAATCTTATGCGGGGTGGAAGGGGTGGATTTTGGTTTGTGCCGCTCCTATGGAGCTTGAGGATTAGGGGAACGCTATTATAAACATGGCGCTCCTAGCGGAGCTTCAAACAGGCGCGAGGGGAAGGTTTCAGGCTTTCGAACTTCGCTGAGAGAGCCAGGTTTATAGAATGAACCATTTATAACCAAGCTCGAGAAGAGCGGCATAAAAGGGCCATGTCCTTTTCGCACTTTCCAAAAGTTGTAGAAAATGAGGTGTGCCCAAAACTCGCGCTGGCTAATCAAGACTGGAGTTTCGTCGCCAAATCCCGGGCGAGCTTGATCAACTCAAAATCCTTCACGAGATCGCCAAAACGGAACGAGGGCATGCCGCTTTGCTGTTGGCCGAGCAATTCGCCGGGGCCGCGTAATTTCAAATCCGCCTCGGCAATGCGAAAACCATCCATCGTTTCTTCCAGCACGGCCAAACGCTGGCGGGCCTCGGCGTTCTTCGCGTTCGCCACGAGGATGCAGGTCGAATCGTGCGCACCGCGGCCGATGCGTCCGCGCAGTTGATGAAGTTGGGCGAGGCCGAATTGCTCGGCGTTCTCGATGACCATGATGGTGGCATTCGGCACGTCCACGCCGACCTCAATCAGCGGCGTCGCGAGCAGGACTTTTATTTCGCCATTGCGAAAGCCCGCCATCACGCGTTCTTTTTCCGCACTAGCGAGACGGCCATGCAACAGTCCCACCGCATGCGGCGCGAACAGTTTTTTCAAGTGCTCGAATTCTTTCGTCACCGCCTTCAGACCCGCTGCGCCGGTTTCCTCGATGCGCGGATAGACGACGTACGCCTGCCGTCCCGCCGCGAGCTTTTCGCGCGCGAAGGCCCAGACTTTCGGCAGCTTGTCCGCGGCGCGCACGAAGGTCTTGATTTGCCCGCGGCCTTTCGGCAGTTCGTCAATCACGGAGACATCCAGCTCGCCGTAGAGCGTGAGCCCGAGCGTGCGCGGAATAGGGGTCGCAGTCATCACCAGCAGATGCGGATAATTTCCCTTGCGAACAAACTGTTCGCGCTGCGTCACGCCGAATTTATGCTGCTCGTCAATGATGACGAGGCCGAGGCGTTCCATCGCGAAACCGGATTCGATCAGGGCGTGCGTGCCGATGGTCAGAATGCCGCGAGAATTTTTCGCGAGCAGCGAGGCGCGTTCGGTCTTGCGGCTGCCGGTTTGCAACTGCACGTCAATCCCGAGCGGCTCGAACCAGCGCGTGAAGGTCTGGAAATGTTGCGCCGCGAGAATTTCCGTCGGCGCCATGAGCGCGACATTGTAACCGCTTTCCAGAGCCATCAAGGCGCTGCACGCGGCGACGGCGGTTTTGCCCGAGCCGACGTCGCCTTGCAGCAATCGCCGCATGGGATGAGGGCCGCCGAGGTCGTGGCGCAACTCGCGCAGCACGCGGGTTTGCGCATCGGTCAGGTGAAATCCAAGTTTCGCGAGAAAGGGGCGGATCAACTGGTTATTTCCCGCGCACGGCAAACCTTTCGCCTTGGCTTCGAATTTTTTTCGGCGCGCACGGATGTCGCTTTGAAGCACGATAAATTCATCCAAGGCGAGCCGACGCCGGGCCATTTCCATGTCGTCCAGCGCCTCGGGAAAATGCAGCATGCGAATGGCATTGGCGCGCGCGGGAAAATCGTTGAGCGCTAGCGCGGGCCACGGTTCGGTGATGTGCCCCTCGAACAGATGGAGCGCGCGCCAGATCAGGGCGCGCAGCCAGCGTTGCGGCAAGCCTTCGGTCAGCGGATAAATCGGCGCGATGCGATTGATGTGAATGGCGCTTTCATCGCCGTCCTCGATGATTTCCGTTTCGGGATGGTCCATCGTGCGGGGCTTACCGGGTTTCAGTTTGCCGAAGATGAAAAGCTCGTCGCCGACGGCAAAATAATTTTGCATGAACGGCAGGTTCCACCAGCGGCAATGCAACCGCGCGGAGCCGTCATCCACTATGATTTCGAAAACTGATTTTTGGCCGCCGCGAAATCGCTTGAGGCCGAGGGCGATGATTTTTCCGCGGGTCGTGGCGGCTTCCTCGGGTTGCAATTCACTGATGGCGCGAAAATGGCGGCGGTCTTCGTAACGCCGCGGGCGGTGCAGAAAAAGATCGCCGACGGTGAGCAGGTCCAGGCGGGCGAGTTGCGCCTCGCGGTCCGAGCCGACGCCGCGCACGTGCCGCAATGGGCGTTCCAGCGGCGAAGCGATGGGGGAAGGATTGGCGGGCGGCACGGACATTTTTCCAGACGATACAAATGCGGGCGCGGTCGTTCAACGGGAAAGGAGGGCGGCGTGCTGGACGTTTGCCATTTCGCCATTGAGATTTGGCGAGGATGGTTCCAGGGAATGGGCTCGCCTCGCTATGCTCGGGATAGATTTTTTTTGGCGGATGAATTTTCCCCCGGCTGAAGCACGGGGGTTAATGAGAAGCGGTGGGTGAATGTGGGCGCTGGTTTCGTGCAGGGATTTCTTTCGTCCCTGCCGGGACTCGGATTGATGGGATTTCAACCCAGCAATGAATTGCTGGGCTAAGATCGGTCGTCCCTGCGGGACTTCGGACGACGGAGCGGCAGCGCTGTCCTACCATGGTGGTTGGGTGAAGGTGCGCTTTAGACAGATTGAGTTACGGCTCGCGGGTACGCTCGCCCTCCCTAGATTAAAGTTTTATACGCCGATGGGGTGCCAGGCGGTTTTGTATTCGATGGTGTCGAGGATTTTGTAGGGGTCTTCGGCTTTGGCGGTGAACCAGTCGGCGAAGGAAAGTTTGGTGGCGGTGTAGCGCTTTAGATTTTTGGCGGAGCCGGCTTGCAGAGTCGCGCCGAGGGCGGTGTCGCCGGAGGCGTCCACAATGGCGTTGATGTCCATGTGGGTGGCGAGGTGCGGGGCGAGTTCGGCGCGTTTGCCGGCGAGGAGGTTGACGACTCCGCCGGGGAGGTCGCTGGTGGCGAGAATTTCGGCGAAGGTGAGGGCGGTGAGGGGATGTTTTTCGGAGGCGATGACGACGCAGGTGTTTCCGCTGAGGATGGCGGGCGCGATGACGGAGACGAGGGCAACCAGGGGCGGTTCATCGGGCGCGACGACGGCGACGACGCCAGTGGGCTCGGGGGTGGTGAAATTAAAATGGGAGGAGGCAACGGGGTTCACGGAGCCGAAGACCTGGGAATATTTATCGGTCCAGCCGGCGTAATAGACGAGGCGGTCTATGGCGACGTTGACGCCGGCGCGGACTTTGGCGGGGCCGGTGCCGGTGGAGCGGATGATTTCGTGGGTGAGTTCATCGGCGCGGTTTTGGAGCATCTCGGCGGCGCGGTAGAGGATTTGGCCGCGGAGGTAGGCGGTGCGTTTGGCCCAGCCATCGAACGCGCCACGGGCGGCGGTGACGGCATCGCGCAGGTCTTTGCGGGAGGCGTGGGAGTAATTATCGAGGTGTTCACCGGCGGGGGACTTGGCGGAGAGGTAACGACCGCTCTCGCTGCGGACGAAGGCGCCGCCAATGTAGAGCTTGTAGGTCTTGAGGACTTGGAGATGGGTGCTCATTTTGGTTTGATAATTATTGGGTATGTCATAGCACGGCGGAAGCGGTGGGGCAATCACGCAATTTAATTTGTGCGCGTTGGTAGAATGCGATTTGACGCAGAGGCGCAGAGGCGCAGAGGCGCAGAGGTCCTTGCGGACGGCCACTGGGGGAAGGAAATTGGCCACGGATGGAACACGGAACAAACACGGAAAATTTGGCGGATGGATTTTTAGGGTTAGAACATGGGATCGAACAGTATTCCTAAAGTCAGCCATTGAATCATTATAAGAATCATAGCGCAGAGGACTGAAGCGGCGGTGACTTTCCATTTCGAGAGGGTTTTTCGCAGCGAGAAAAATGTGGCGAGGAAAAATGCAAGCAGCCAGCCCCAAGACATCAGCACCTGATCAATTCTTTCGATGGAGTGTTTGTCTAAATGACCTTCGCCGTAATAGATGATGGTGAATATTACCACCAGCAGCGCGTTAGCGAATACGCAGCCGAGAATGGCGCGAAGGGTTTTCATTTTTCAATGATTGCTCGCAGGGGTTCGAGGTCGGGGTCTTCGGCGGCCATTTGTTTGATGGCTTTGGCGTCGCCGAGTTTCAGGGATTCTGCGAGCCATTTCTGGGCTTCGGGGAGGCGTTTTAGCTGGCAGCAGTAGCAGGCGAGGTTGTAGCGGACGTGCCAGCTATTGGGGAAAAGGGCGACGGCGGTTTCGAGGTGGTCGAAGGCTTCCTGGGTGCGCTTGAGTTCGTGGAGGGCGTAGGAACGATGGATCCAGCCGAAGGAGTTGTTGAAGTCGTCGAGGACCATGCCGTTGGCGAGGTCCACGCAGGCTTCCCAGTTTTTTTCTTTGGCGAGGATTTGCCAGCGGACTTCGAGGACGTCGGGGTGGGATTGGAGCGAGGGGGTGATGTGCGCGAGTTCGGCGTGGGCTTCAGCGGCGTTCCCAAGTTCGATCCAGCCGGTGGCGGCGGAGAGGTGATGGGTATCGGGTGGTTGCAACGGTGGCACGAAGGATTGTTTTCAGGATGGAGCGGAGGCGTCAAGTGCGGGAGTGGAGGCATCTGCATGTCGCTCCCGTACGGACCGGGAACGCCAGCGATGGCAAATCCGCGAAACGGTTGAAAACCGTTTCTTGCGCGCGTTTAGGTTTTTCCCCCAACTGAAGTTGTGGGTTAATGAGAAGCGTTGGGCGAGTGGGTGAGCGGCGATTCCAGATGGGAATTTCTTTCGTCCCTGCGGGACTTGATTTGCAACGGGCACAAACCCAGCCATAAATGGCTGGGCTAAGATCTTTCGTCCCTCCGGGACTGACGGGGAGCAGCGACAGTTGCGTCTTGTGCAACCAATGTGGGTCAGAAAAGTTCTCGTTATGGCGAGGGAATTAAATCATTCTGGCGGCATGTGGAAAGGGCGGCGATTTTTGGCGGTGATCGTGGGCGTCGTTGTGGTAACGGCGGTGGCGTGGGGGGTGTGGAGCGGGCGTAGGAGGGAGCCGGTTTATGAGGGGAAGCCAGTGTCTTATTGGCTGGAAGGGTATAGGATCTCCGGCAATTCGGTTTCCACGGGCAAGGGGCTAGCTCCGCCGACGTGGGCAGAAGCCAATATAGCATTTCAGCATATGGGGGCTGATGCGATTCCGTGTTTATTGCGGGCGTTGCAATGGCAGGACTCGCCAGTGAAGCGGCAGGTGCGGGCGGTTTTAGCAAGGCTGCCGTTCTTGCCGACTCGACTGTTTTCGGAAAATCTGAATTGGAAAGCGGAGGCAGCGCTGACTTCGGCGGGGCCATGGGCGAGCAATGCCGTGCCGCAACTGGTGGTGATGCTCAATCAGGATGGCTCGCCGTTTTGTCAGACGGTGGTTCCGGGTATTCTCGTGAGAATCGGGCCGGCAGCGGCGGCGGCAATTCCGACGCTGGTGCGGATGACGGCGCACACGAATTTCATCGTTCGCATGGATGCGATTTATGCGTTGGGAAAAATCGGCGTGGAGCCTGAGGTGGTGGTTCCGGTATTGATCCGGTGTTTAAAAGACCCAGATCCGAGTGTTCGGGGTCATGCCGCGCGGGCGTTGCAGAATTTTGGCAAGGACGCGATTTCAGCGGTTCCGGCATTGGAGGAATTGGGCCGAATAGAGCCGACGAGCACTCCGGCAGGCGGGAGCGGGAACGCGATTTCGACTGCCGGCCCAGTTGGGACTTCCTCGTGGAGCGTTTTCCTGCCGTCAGCGGCGCGAGCACCCGATGTGGGCAAAGCGGCGAAGGAGGCGGCGGCGGTGATTAAGCGGCAGGCGGGGATGCGCCAATGAAGAGTAAGAGAGGAGTGGGTGGTAACGCGCCTTGGGGCGCGACTCGCTGCGCTCTATATGGTTGTTTGCTTGAGCGTTAATCTATTTTGAATATTTACATGACATGAATATTATCCAAATGGAGGATGATGCCCTCTTGCGTCAAAATTATCCAAAACGTCGCTGTTAGGTCCGAGGCCAGACCGTCAATATTCAAATCGTACCATACTTCGCCAATACACCTGCGCGGATTTATTGGCCACCGTGTTACCGTCTTTCTCTGTTTGATGTCAGTTGGTTTACCTTTGAGAGTTACCCGCTGAGTTGGTGAAGCGTGGCCATAATTCTCAATTACTTTCTGAATCAATTCAGGTGTCCAGACTGTTTCCGGGGGGTGATCAATGAATTGAAATGCTTCGGAATAGGCTTCGATTTCGAGAAGACATGCCCAACGATCAATACGCGCAATCAATTCCTGGTCAGTAGATGTCGAGGGCAGTGGATTCATGTGCTTTGGTCAATGAACGCAATAAGACTAATTTCCCGGCCATAATTTCATCAACAAGGAAAAATAGTTTCAGTAATTGATGGGAATAGGCGGTAACGCGCCTTGGGGCGCGACTCGCTGCGCTCTATATGGTGGGGGAATTTTGGCGGGTGACCCAAGGTAGCGCCGTGGGACGGCGCAACCGTTGGGCTTTGTAGGCAGAACCTGCTTCGAGGTTCTCGGAGGGTGGATGGGGGAGTTGTTTTTTTGGAAAATGGGGACAGCGGAGCGCAACTCCGACCTGCCGCGCGATGGGTTTGGGAGGGATTTTGACAGGCGTTTCAAACGGCTGTTTGAAAAAAAGGGGGGTCGTTCTGGTTTGGGTTTGTCAAACCTATGGAGAGTTACACAATTCCCCGGAAGCGTGAGATACTTGCGGGCATGAATAGTAATATATTGAATACTGGATTGAGGAAAACACGGTCGGATGCGAGTTGGAGCCGGCTGACGAATGCGCAACAAAAAATTTTGGAGGAGTGGTTGTTTGAGGAACATTTGAGTTTTGAGGAGGCGCTGGGGCGGGCGAAGGCGGAACTGGGATTTGCGGGGTCGGTGTGGGGTTTGAAGCGGTTTTATAAGCAGCGCGCGCAGGCGAGGTTGTTGGTGGAGTTGATGGAATCGAGTCGCGAGGCGGGCGAGGTGTGCCAGGTGCCGGTGGCGGAAGGGGCGTGGCTGGAGGCGAATTCGAGGCTGTTGGCGCGAGGGTTTTTTGAGCGGTTGCGGGATGAGGGGATTGGCGATGCGGGGTTGATGGGTAAATTATGGTTGCAGGCGGAGGCGAACCGGACGCGTCGCGAGCGGCTGAAGGTGCAGCAGTCGGCGCAGGAGGTGAGGCGGGAACGGTTGGCTTTTCAGCGGGAGCGCTGGCAGCACGACGCAACGAAAGAGGCGGACAAAATTTTGGCGGAGATGATCGAGTTTGAGAAGATCCAAAAGGAGGCCGAGGATGAGTATTCGGAAAACAAGCGGATCAACTTGATTCGGAAGCGGATGTTTGGCGAGGCGGTCATGGGATTGCTTTTGCCGGAGAGCGCGGAGGAGGAGGCGGCCAAGAGCGGGTCGGAGCGCGTCAGTGCGGATAAGTGCGGATAAATTTTTATGAGGAGAGGAATAGGAATAATGAAAAATTTTATGAGGATGATGTGCGTGGGGATGAGGTTCCTGGAAGTTGGTTCCAAGGAATGGGCTCGCCTCGCGTTGCTCGGGATGGGTTTTTTGAGGGGTGCGGATTTTCAGCGGCTGAAGTCGGGGGTTAAGTGGTGGGTTTTGTGGATGTTTTGGACACGGCGCAGGTTTTGTATTTGGGAGATTCTTTCGTCCCGGGCGGGACTTGGGATGGATGCGGACAAAACCCCAGCAATAAATTGCTGGGCTAAGATCTTCCGTCCCTGCGGGACTTCAGACGGCGGAGCGGCACCGCATGGGAGGTTTTGTTGCGCTAAACAGGTTACGGCTCGCGGGTACGCTCACCCTCCCATTTTGGAGGGTGGTTGCGCGCCCGTTGACACGTTGGGTTTGGTGGATATAATGATTGGCTCTATTTATGAATAGTCATCCGCATGTTGCTGTGGTCGGTGCGACGGGAGCCGTAGGCATCGAAATGATCAAGACACTGGAGAAGCGAAATTTTCCGGTGGGGAAACTGACTTTGCTGGCTTCGGCCCGGTCGGTGGGCAAAAAGCTCAAGTTCCGCGGTCATGATGTCACGGTGACGGAGTTGACGGCGGATTCGTTCAAGGGAATTGATATCGCGTTATTCAGCGCGGGGGGAGGGATTTCGAAGGAGTTTGCGCCGCTGGCGGTGAAGGCCGGTTGCGTGGTGGTGGATAATTCGAGTGCGTTTCGCATGGAGTCAAATGTCCCGCTGGTGGTTCCGGAGATCAATGCGGCGGATGTGAGCAAGCATCAGGGGATCATCGCGAATCCGAATTGCACAACGGCGATCACGTTGATGGCGCTGTATCCATTGCATCAGGCGTTTGGGGTGAAGCGGATTTTTGCGTCGAGTTACCAGGCGGTGTCGGGCACGGGCGCGAAGGCGATTGAGGAATTGGAGCGTCAAGTGGGCGAAGTCGTCTCGGGCAAGCCGGTGACGAAAGAGGTTTATCCGCATCAGATCGCGTTCAATGTGTTGCCGCATGTGGACTCGTTTTTGCCTTCGGGTTACACGAAGGAGGAAATGAAGATGGAAAATGAGGGCCGCAAGATCATGCATCACCCGGCGTTTCGCGCGAGTGTGACGTGTGTGCGGGTGCCGGTGTATCGGGCGCATTCGGTGGCGGTGAGCGCGGAGTTCGAGAGGCCGGTGACGGTGGCGGCGGCGCGCGAGGTGCTGGGCAAGGCGCCGGGACTGGACCTGGTGGATGCGCCGGAGAAGAAAGAGTATCCGCTGCCGCTGTATGTGGCGGAAAAATATAATTGCCAGGTGGGACGCATCCGTGTGGATTGCGCGCTGGACAATGGGCTTTGCTTTTGGGTGGCCGGGGACCAGTTGCTGAAGGGGGCGGCGTTGAACGCGGTGCAGATCGCGGAAGTTTTGGTCCAAAAGTAGCCGCGGAAGTTTGACCTTGGAACTTTCGCGGGCGTGCTGCCATAATTTGGCATGCGTGATAGTTCATTGAAATTTTTGGAGAGGTTGGTGAATACGCCGAGCCCGACGGGCCACGAATCGCGCGGCCAACGGGTGTGGCTGGATTACGCCAAGCAATACGCCGACACGACTTATTCCGATGCTTACGGGAATTGCGTGGCGGTTTTGAACAAGGGTGGTTCGCCACGATTGATGCTCGCCGCGCACGCGGATGAAATCGCGATGGCGGTGAATTTCATTGATGGCGAGGGTTTCATTTATGTTCGCAAAATGGGGGGCGTGGATGCCGCGATCACGAAGGCCCAGCGCGTCACCATTCATACCCGCGACGGAGCGGTGCGCGGGGTGGTCGGCAACGTCGCGCCGCATCTCAGCAAGCATGACGACGCGCATAAGGTTCCGAAGATACACGAAATTTTTATTGATATCGGCGTGAGCAGCCGCAAGGACGCGGAGAAGTTGGTGCGCATCGGCGACCCGATCACGTTGAACGATGAGTTTGAGTTGTTGCGCAATGATCTGGCGGTGGCGCGCGCGTTTGACAATCGCATTGGGACGTTCGCGGTCGCGGAGACGCTGCGTTTGTTGAGTGACGCCAAGCTCGAGGCGGAAGTTTGCGCGGTGTCGAATATTCAGGAGGAGGTCGGGTTGCTGGGCGCGCGGCAGATTGCGTATTCGCTGAAACCGGATGTCGCGCTGGTCGTGGATGTCACGCACGCGACGGATTATCCGACCGTGAACAAGGCGCAACATGGCAACACAAAAATCGGCGAAGGCCCGACGGTGACGCACGGTGGTTGCAATCACGTCGAGGTGGTGCGCCGTCTCGAACAACTCGCGAAGGCCAAAAAAATTCCGCTGCAACACGAAGCGATGTCTTCCACGAGCGGCACGGATACGGATGTGATTTTTTGGACGCGCGGCGGCATTCCGAGCGCGCTGATCAGCCTGCCGAATCGTTACATGCATTCGCCGGTGGAGTTGGTGAGTTTGAAAGACCTGGAAAAAATTCCCGAGTTGCTCGCGGCGTTTGCGCGTTCGCTCAAGAGTGGTGAGGAATTCAAAGTGAAGATTTGAGGGTGGGCATCGCGACGGTTATGAAGGGCTGCTCGGACTTGACGAGCGGTTGTAAAAAGCGCAGACTACAGTTGTAGCCGTTGCCGCGCTGACCATCATGGACGCTTCGCCTGAAAATAATCCCGCCCCGGATTCCGATTCACAATCGGCGGAATGCATCATCAAGCTTCCACGCATCTCACCGGTCTATCGCCTCACGGTGCTGGTGGTTTGCGCGGCGATGGTTTTGTTGCCACTGATTTATTTCGCCTTCGCGGCGGCGGTGGGATTGGGCGTTCTTTATTTCGCCGTTCACTATTATCACGTTTTGACGGAGGGTAGTTTGCGATTCGAAGTCATTGGACTTTTTCCTTTTTACGCGGTCCCGCTTGTCGGCGGAATTCTTCTGACACTGTTGCTCATCAAACCATTTTTTGCGCCGCGCCGCGCTGATCCGGAAATGTTTCCGCTCACCGAAGAAGACGCGCCAGAGTTGTTCGACTTGATTCGCTGGATTTGCCAGGTCTTGCACGCGCCGCTGCCGAGCCGCGTGGAGGTGAATTGCAGCGTCAATGCCAGCGTGGGTTTGCGTGGCACGACACGCCGCATGTTCAACAACGATGTAGTGCTATCCATCGGATTGCCGCTGGTGGCGGGGTTGAATTGCCAGCAACTCGCGGGCGTGATTGCGCATGAGTACGGCCATCTCTCGCGCGGCAAAACCATGCGCGCGGATTTTTTTATCCAGCAAATCAATCGCTGGTTTTACGACGCGGTTTATGAGCCGGACGATTGGGATTTATACCTGCGCGAAAAATGCGAGGACGAAAATCAGCGGCTGTCGCTGGTCATTTTTCTTAGCGTGTTGCGCGCCGGAATTGCGGTTGGCCGCGGTGTGCTTTGGCTCCTGCTGGTCACGGGGAATTTGTTTAGTTCGCTTTTGTCGCGGCAAATGGAGTTCGACGCCGATCAATACGAATTGAAAATTTCCGGCAGCAAAAATTTCATCAGCACGACCTTGCGCTTGCAGCAATTAAATCTCGGACTAGCGACGGCGCAGAAACAAATGATCGCAAAATGGAGAAAGGAGCAAAAACTTTTTGATCGCATCCCGGATTTTATCGTGAGCCGCGCCGATGAAATTTCCGCCGACACGCAGGAGGTCCATTACGCGCGAGTTTTTCGCCGCCAAACCGGATTGTTCGACCGGCATCCGTCCGATGCCGAGCGCACGCGGCGCGCCCGAGAGGCGAACGAAGCGGGCGTGCTCGAGGCAACTGCGCCCGCGAGAAATCTTTTTGGCAACTATCGCGAACTGTCTCGGTGTCTCACGCTTTTTTTCTATCGCGACTTGATTGGTGCGGCGTTTTCATCGGAATCACTGGTATCACACGAGAAAAATCCGGTTTACATCGAACATGATTACGATGCGGACCAAGCAAACATCGTGCGGCATTTTATTGGCGTCGCGACCGATTTGCGCCCGCAGGTATTGGTCGAAAATAAATCGCTGATTTGCCGTCCGCAGGAAATTTTGCGGGAAGAAATTGTTGCCTGCCAGCGGCTGATGAACGAATCGTTGCCGCAAGCCCGCGCCGCGCTTTCAACTTTCACGCTCGCAACTCAAATGCTCGAACGATCTGCGTGCGCCTCGGAATTGATTGCGGCAGGGTTTCAAGTTGAGCCGGCAGATTTTGGATTGAGTGACGGCGACACCGATGCCGCGCAGACTGAGATGCGTCTTGAAATGGAAAAGGCCGGCAAAGAATTGGAAATTTTTGAGATGGCAGGACGTTTACGCTTGCTGAATGCGGTTCAATTACTCCCGCTGCCCTGGATGGCGGCGCGGATTCCTGAGGCTGTAAAACTTCAGGACGAAGCGCGCGAGATGATCCATGTGCTGTCGCGATTGGAAAATGTTTTTCGACCGTTGCAGGAATTACGGGCGTTGTGCGTGACTTTGAAGATGTTGCTCGCGTATTCGCAGACACAGCCCGCGGCCGACAACGCCGCGATGATTCTTGAAAATATCTGCATGGAGACCCAGGAACGCGTGAATGCCATTCAGGAAATCACGGCGCAGATACGTTATCCCTTCGAGCATGAAACGGGTCACGTGATGATCGGCGAATTTTTGCGCAATAAGGAATATCACGTGGAACCGCGCGAACTGACGTTGCGTGAAGGCAGAAGCCACGTGGAAAATTTGTTCAGGCTTTATCATCGTTTGCTTGCGCGAGTCGCTTCGATTTGTGCGCTCGTCGAAAATGAGATTGCGCGGCAGGCGGATGAGGCGGAATCGGCAGGACGAGGCTGACGTGATTTGCGTTTCCAAAATTTTTCTGGCGGCATAAAATCGCACTATGAAATTGCGGCTTTTTCCACGAACGAAACCCATCATCGGCATGATTCATGTCGGGGCATTACCTGGCACGCCAGCGAATAAATTATCACTCGCAAAAATCATTGCTGATGCGGTGCGCGAGGCGCGGATTTATCGCGAGGCGGGCCTTGACGGCGTGGCGCTGGAAAATATGCATGATGTTCCGTATCTGCGCGACGGTGTGGGGCCGGAGATTGTCGCGGCGATGAGCATTGTCGGGCAGGCGGTGAAAGAGGAATTCAACGGCGTGACGGGCATTCAAATTTTGGCGGCGGCGAATTGCGAGGCGATGGCGGTGGCGCATGCGGCGGGACTGGATTGGGTGCGCGTGGAAGGTTTTGCGTTCGCGCACGTCGCGGACGAAGGCATCATTGATTCGTGCGCGGCAGAGTTGTTGCGTTACCGCAAAAAAATTGGCGCGGAAAAAGTGCAGGTCTGGGCGGACATCAAAAAGAAACATTCTTCCCACGCCATTACTGCCGATATTTCACTGGGTGAAACCGCGCATGCCGCTGAGTTCATGCGTGCCGATGCCTTGATCGTCACGGGGCCGGTGACGGGCCGCGCGCCTGAGTCCACCGATGTTGAGGAAGCGAAGTCGCATTGCGAAATCCCGGTTGTGCTCGGCTCCGGCATGGACGCGGCGAACATCGAAAAATTTTTGCCGTCCGCGGATGCGTTTATTGTCGGCTCCGCTTTTAAGCGCGGCGGACATTGGACCAACGCCGTGGATGCGGCGATGGTCGGGAAATTTATGAAGAGCGTGGAACGCGCTTCGCGCCACGCGCGTTGAGTCCTACGCGACCTTGACCTTCAGCTTGTGGTTCTTGATGCGCGTGCGATTCAGCTTGGAGATGATTCCGTTGGCGTGTTCGGAGGCGACGTCCACAAACAAATGCCGTTCACGAATATCCACCGTGCCGACGACCGCGGCTGGCAAGCCAGTCTCACCGAGAATCGCGCCGACAACATCACCGGGTTTCACATCCATTTCTTCGCCGATATTCATGTAAAGGCGCGTCTGAGTTTCGGGCGTGCGACGGCTTATTTTTGGCGGCGGCGCAGATGGGCGCAGAGCGATTTGCGCGGGGCGGCGATCGGGGAAAGGCAATGGCCGTGGAGTTGGCGCGGTGGGCTTTGGCGTTGAAGGAGCTTGAGGCACAGCTTTAACTGGATCATCCGTGGCAATAGGCTTTGGAGCCGTGACTACGCGAGGAGAAACAGGCGGCCGTGGCGCTGGTAGAATGGGGCGTTCAATGCGCGGTGCAGGCGTGGGACGCGGTGCGTTTTCATCCGCAGTTCGCCAGGGCTTGCGAGTGGGCGCGGAGTCGCGCGGCGCGGAACGAGAATCACGAGGAGCGGAACGGCGGTCAGAACGCTCAGGACGTTCGTCGCGGAAAGAAGTTTCGGTGCGCACTGTTTTCGCGGCAGCAACGCCCTCGCCAGCTTGTAATTGATGCAGCAACGCCGATGCGATGTCGGTGCTCGTGAAACCTTCTTCGAGCAGGCGTTCGATCAAATGATCCTGGCGCTTATATTCGCCGCTCTGCAAGGTGCCGCGCAGTTTTTCCAGAAACACATTTGCGCGCGCCTCGTCCACTTCGTTTTGCGTTGGCGGACGCCCGTGATGCATCTTCACCTTCGTGTAGCGCTCGATGTTGTAAATTTGAAAAAGCTCGCGGCCCGCGGCGAAGGAAATCGCCCGTCCGCTGCGGCCCGCGCGGCCGGTGCGCCCGATGCGATGAAGATAATCCTCCACGTCGTAGGGCAAATCGTAATTAAAAACCACCTGCACATCGTCCACGTCAATGCCCCGCGCCGCGACGTCGGTGGCGACGAGAAATTCGAGACCGGACTTGCGAAATTTATTCATCACGCGATCGCGCATGGCCTGGCTCATGTCGCCGTGCAGGCGGTCGGCGGAATAACCCTGCGCATTCAAATGATCCACGAGATCATCCACCATGCGCTTGGTATTGCAAAAAATGATGCCGAGTTTGAGATCGTGAATATCAATCAGCCGCGTGAGCAGTTCGATTTTATAACGGCGATCCACCTCGTAGTAAATCTGCTCGACCGTCGGGACCGTCAGCGCGGTTTGTTCGATGCGCACATTCTGGGGATCGCGCGAATATTTTTGGATCAACTCCTGGATTGGGCGCGGCATCGTCGCCGAGAAAAAAACCGTCTGCCGCTCCTTGGGGACCGCCTGCAAAATGAATTCGATGTCCTCGCGGAAACCCATGTCGAGCATGACGTCGGCTTCATCGAGGATCACCATCTTGACCTTCTCAAGCCGCAAGGTTCCGCGGCGCATGTGATCCATCACGCGGCCCGGCGTGCCGATGACGATCTGCGCGCCTTGCTTGAGCCCGAGAAATTGGCGCTCGTAAGATTGGCCGCCATAAATCGGCAGCGCGTGAATGCCGCGCTTGAACAACGCGAGCTTATGCACTTCCTCGGAGACCTGCACGGCGAGTTCGCGCGTGGGGCAGAGAATGACCATCTGCACCGCACGCAACTGCGGATCCACTTTTTCAATCGCGGGTACGGCGAAAGCCGCAGTTTTGCCAGAGCCCGTGCGCGATTGCCCGACGACATCGCGTCCCTGCAAGAGCACGGGAATCGCTTCTGCCTGAATCGGCGACGCCTGTTCAAAGCCCAGTTTATCAATGGCTTTCAGCAACTCCGGCGAAATGCCCAATTCGGAAAATAGTTTCGTTGTCATTAAATCTATACGATCACAAGTAATTTACCTGATAACGGGCGGCTTGGGGGAATTATTTATATGGAAAGAAAATGGGGGCAAAAAATAATTTTGCCCCCAAAGCGTGTTGCGAAATTTGCCGTTTTAAACGGCCATCGCATTAACTGGAAATTTTCTTCTTGGCGTCATCCGGCACTTCGACCTTGGTTTTGCCAATGTCTTTGATTTCCACAGTCATCGTGCGGTTGATGTCGCGGCCATTGCCGTTGAACTCGATATGGCCGGATGTCGTCAGTTGGTATTTGGAGAGCATACCGTCCTTGACCCAAAATTTCACTGAGCCCTTGGCATTACTCACTTCGGGGCCGTTGCCGCCGCCGCGGCGAAAGGTCAGGCGTTCCTTCGCACCATCCTCGGTCAAATCAGCGGAATAAGCTCCGTCGGCCATTTTGATGTCCTGAGTTTTCGCGAGCAGGCTTTCGGCATCAGCAGCCGGAGCTTTGTAATTCTGCATGGTCAAGGCAAAGAAACGGCCTGGGCTAAATCCGCCCCCGCCGTCATCCTTCGCGGCATCGGCAACCGATTGCCAATCGCCATCCGTTTTGATTGCGCCCTTGCCATCTTTCAAAACGGCGTGGTTGACATTGTCTCCCATCGTAATGTCGAGCGTGGTGTAACCCATCTTTTCGGCTTTGCCTTCGGTCGAGGAAGTGAAGCGGCCACCGTCAGTCGAGGTTGTCCAGCTATAATTGTCTGAAGCGGCAAGTTTCTTGATCGCGTTCGAGAGATCATCCTTGGAAGCATCGGCGGCAAGGAGTGTTCCGGCGGCTAACAATATCGCGGCAAATGGAATTAGTTTTTTCATAGAAAGAAGTGGTTGTTGGTCTAGGCGAGCTTAACGGAAGGGCGGGAACCGTCGAGCGCAAAATAATCAAACAAACGGACAATTCTCGGCCCGGAAAAAGGCAGCGCTATTTTACCATCCGCCACCGCCGCCACCGCCACCTCCACCACCTGACGAACCACCGCCACCGCTCCCACCACTGCTTCCGCCGGAGCTTTCACCGGGTGCAGTCGCCGCCGACGCGATCGTGCTTGAGAAAGTCGTGCCGAGAGAAGTGCCAAACGCGGCCACGTCCAGCGCACTCCACGCAGCCCCCTGATACCACAAGGGCATATAACTTGCGCCACGCGGGCCGATGGTTGCCTCTTTCAAAATTTGCGCGAATTGTTCCGACCATTTTTGCTCGATGCCGAGTGCGAGCGCATAAGGCAAAAACTTCTCGAATAATGCCGGGGTTTGGTCCGGCGGATTTTCCACGTTCAACCGATCCTTCTCCGCGCCGCTGAGGAATAATTTGAAGCCCTCGATCTGATCGAGGATTTTTCGTCCGGCGAGCGTGGGCGCCTTCATGAGGTGATAAAAAATTCCATTGAGCGAGATGCTGCAAACGAAAATCGCCACGACCCAAATCGAAGTGCTATGCACCAAAAACCAGATGCCCAAAACCTCGCCCGCGAGGAAGGGCAAGGAGAACAAGGCGAGTGGCAAACTCTTTATGCCGTAGCCACGGCGCGTGGAACTGAGGACCTGGGAGATAAGCAGTGTCACGACTGCCGTCCACGGCGTGAGCCAGACGAACATGAACAGCGCAGTCGCGATGTCGCTGGCGTCCATCAACGAAATGATCACGGGCACGACGGAAAAAATTAATCCCGGCAGCCAATAACGCCAGTTGCGTTTGAAGTAAATTTCCTCCTCCGATTGTTTTAACTGGCGTTGCAATTCTTTGCGCGCGTTCTGGAGGGTGGAATAATGCGCTTGTATGAGGCGCAGAGGACGTCCGCGGTCGAGCAGATTTTGCAGCAGCGTTTTTTCCTCGGGCAGCAGGTCGTCATAATCGGCATCCGTACGCGTGAGGATATATTGTTTGCGCGCCTCTTCGCGGATGGTGATCTTGCCCTTGACAGCGAGATTAAGGATCGCGGCAGCAAAAGCCTTATCGTCAAAACCCATGCGCACCAGATAACGGACAGCGGCGGGAGAAAATTTTTCAGGCGGTGAAGACCTGGCCATGATGATGCCGTGGGCGAGATCGCGGCCCACCATCATCCACGCCGCGATATAATAAAGCAGAAGGAAAAAGAAACAAATCGTAGCGAGAGTGAGGCCTTGATTATCCGACATCAGCGCCATCCCCTTGGTCTGGATGGTGGGAGCGACGACAAAACCTTTCGGCCATTCAACAACAATGGTGAGGCCTTCATGAACATTGAGCCGGCGAGTGGTTTCAAAGTGTGCATTACCGTTGATCATTTCCACAGAATAATTGGTCGCGCGACTGCCCTGTGCGCCGGTATAGGCGATAAGATCGTGCGGCATCGCGCCGGTGGGCAAGGTCACTGTGGCGGTGGCCAGATCAATGGGAAATGACCAGGCGTTGCCGGTGACGTTCCAATAAAGTTCGTCGTGCGTATCAAAGAAACCCAACTGACGACCGGTCTTGTAAGTGATGCGATAAGAATGCTGGCCGGACGGCAGCAGCGCCGTCGCGGAACCGATATAAACGCGCACGCCGTTGTCGCGCTTTTCGAGATGGTACGGCTCCGGTTTCCCGTCGCGTTCCACGTTGAGCACGTCGAAACGAGTGCGCACGCGCAGGCCGAACTTGCCGTGGTAAAGTTGCGGAAAATCGCGGTAGATGCCGTGCTTCATCTGCTGCCCGTCGGCGGTGACATCAATCGTCTCCGTGACCAGCAACGTGGCATTCGATTGGACGGTAATCTGGCTGTCGAAATGGGAGATACGTTCCAAGGCCGCCGAAGCGGGAAATATCGCCAGCCAGATAAACGTGATGCAGACTATCCAGCAATAACGGCGAATCATGACACCACCTCCGGCGAGCTGCCTTTCAGCAAGGTTCTGCTTACAAGAAATGACGAAAGCGTCGGCTTGCACGATGAAGCCGGTTCAAGTTCAGGACGAATGAGCACGCTGCACTATAGCAGCGAGAGTGGCGATTGAAAAGCGGTCTGTCGGATTACGCGTTCTATATTTTTGTGATAAGAGCTTACGGTCGCGTCACATTTACGCGGAGATAATGGGCGCGCTGGCCAGCCATGCCGGACGTATCGCGAATGACGACGGTTTCGTTCGGCGAACCGCTGCGGGAAATTTCTTTTGCCGATGCCGCGAGCACGATGTTGGTTCCCGTGTAGGTCGCGATGTCTGACCATGCGCTCATGTTTGTCGAGGCTTGCACATGGTACGTGACGCCGGTTTCCGCCGGGCGGCGCACGAAGCTGATTTGGAAATATGACAAGCCATTGCTGCTAGTAATCGCCGCTTGCACGGTGGCGTTGGACTTCCAATAATTGAGGAATTCGATGAGCGCGAGCGGCGTGTTGGTCGGCGCGGGTTGCTGAATTTGATCGGCTTCGTTGATGCCGTGACAACTGGTGCAACTGCGGATCTCACCCGGCGCGAAGGTCAGCCAGTAGCGTTCGCGCACCACGCCAACGCCGTTAGTATCCGCAAGCTGCCACGTCATCGCGCGGCGCGCAGGAACGATCGCGGCGGAAGAGCCATCGGGGCCGAGTTGCACGCTCGCGATGGGCGCGGTAGCGGTAGCGGGATTATCAACGCCGGGATCGTGGAGATACTGCGCCAGCACGCGACGACCATTGCCAGGATTGCCGGGATCGCCGTAATTGAAACTGCGCAGTTGATCCGCCTGGAATAATTGCAGCCACGCGATGTCGTAAATTTTTCCAGGAACACTGGCGGTCGTGTGGCTCGTGCCCGCGATGTTCAAATTATACGGCTGTTGATGGTCGGCCTGGTCGCGCGTGGTGACATCGCGACTGACGATGAGCGCCAGTTGATGCGTGATCAGATATTTTTGAAACGTGGCGATGTCCACCTTCGCGGCGGCAAACGCGGCGAGTTCGGGACCGGGAATCGGCACGCTGAACGGAACCGGTCGCGGACGGGCATAGACTTCCACTGGATCGAGTTCCCACAGCAAATGGTTTTGGGTTATGTAGGCGTAGAGATTCGGATTCCAATACACGGCCTGGTTGGTGAGACCGCTGGTCAAGGGCGCGCCAGGAACATAGAAGCCATTGGTAAACACCAAAAATTTCAAACGAAAATCATACGCGGTCGAAGGATATAAGGGATCGGGGTCTTCGGTCTCGGTGAATACATTTGCTGTGTGCGCCGCGATCATGTAACCGTCCGTAGTCATCAATGGATTGCGATAAAAACCGGTGTCGTCGGCAGGGACATTTCCGGGAGTGGCGGTGGAGCCTTCCGTTGAGCGCGGCGTGAGATAATTGATGCGCATGTAGTAGGCGTTGATATTCGTCGCGCCGGTCAGCGAGATTAATTGTCCGCCGCTGTGCGTGGTGAATTCTGGCGCGTCAATGCCGTAGAAAAGTCCTGGCATGCGCGGGTCTTCGCGAATTTGCAGGAAGTCCTCGATGCGGTTGGTATTATAATCCGTGCTGAAATCGTATTTGTCGTAAAGGTTGGGATCGTTGGTGTAAGCCGCCGAGATATAACTGCCGCCGAGTTCGTGGCGGCCCACGTGATTCACAGTTTCCTCATCGGTGCCGTCCTGATTGATCGCCCAAGGAAAAAATTGATTGAAGGTATTTCCGGCAAGGCCAGTGCCCGCAAGCAAGTCGGTGCGCACATCGCGCGGCTCAGGAAAAACTTCAGTTTGATTGGTAGTGATGACTGAGTTCGACGATTCATCGCTCCAGTTGAACGTGCCGTAAACAATTTTGCCTTCGAGAAAATCCGTGTCGGCCTGCTGGTCGCGTTGCAGATGGTCCCAACGCACGAATACCACGCGGCCGGCGCTGTCAAGCAGCGGTGAGAACGCTCCGCTCGGAGTGTGATTGAGCATGAACAAAATGCCATTCGTGGGTTGCAGGCTCCAAAGGCCCGTGACGGTCGGTTGCTCCTCGTATTCGTCGAGCTGCGGATACAGTTGTGCTTCGCCGTTGCGCGGACGGTCGCTGGTGAAAATGATTTGATCGTCGCTGCCGTAAATGGGGGAGACGTTATTGAAATTCGCAGGTTGATTCGGGACCTTGATGATGACGGGAATCGAATTTGGATCTGTGAAATTCGTGATTTCGTAAAGTTGCCAGTAAGCGTCCGGCGCGGAATATGATTTGTACGCGCCAACCCCGCCCGCGACCATGCTGAACACCGCCTTCTTCCCGCTCCAATGCACACATGGCTGGCGCACGGCGATGCCGTTGGGATATTGATCACCCCATTGACCGTAGCCAGCCGCGCGCGTCAGGTTTTTTGTCGTGCCATCGGGATAACGAATGTAAAGGTCGCCGCCGCGCCCGCAGGAATCTACCGTTGGCCGATGATTGCCGAAAGTGGAACCGATCGTGGCAAAATCGGCGGGAATGGGAACTTGCGTGACGAACAAGATGGAATTCGTCGGACCCGCAAAGGCGCTCGTGATCGCGCCGAGAAATAGAAATAGAAAAAAACTTTTCATCGTGCCGGGTGGTTCAGCACATCGCACTCCAAGGCGGCTGTAAAGTCATACGCCGTCTGGCGTAGGCGGCTTTTTGCGTGGGCGCAAAGGCATATAACCGTTGCCTTGGCACGAGTTGGCATGGTTATCGGCTCGCGAATCAATAAAGTGCCTCAAAACCGAACATAAACACGTTTGTCTAAATAATTTTGGACAGATGGCCAATGGCGAATTGCTTTTTTCATATTTTCTGCCAAAGTGATGTTAGGAACAAATCGTGGCTCAGCCGTAAATCTCAACGCCATATATATATGATCTCGTTTTCTTCGACTTCGTGCCCGGCACGTCCATTTTACCATTCGCTTGTGACAATCATCATGTTTGGCTTGGCCGTGGCAACCTTCACTCAACCGGTGCGCGCTGATATGATTGAATTGACCAATGGTGATCATTATCGCGGTGTAGTTATTTCGATGACGCAAACGAACATGGAATTTCTGAGCGAAATTCAGGGACGCGTCACCTTGCCGCGGAATAAAATCGCGCAGATCACCTTGAATGAAGTCATCACCAAATCCGTGGTCGTCACCAAGCCGCCCGTGACCAACGGAACTTTAGTCGCGGCTCCCCTGATTCTTTCGGGCGCTTCAACGGCTGCTCCTGTCCGCCACGACGCCGCGCCAGGCAACCAGGCCGATGCGGTGGTTCAGCAAATGCGCCAGCAAGGCGTGGATCCCAGATTGATTGATCAAGTGCAGGAGCAAATTTTCGGCAAGTCCAGTCCTGCAGCCGCGCAAAAATTCAATGAGATGATCGGCGGTCTCCAATCGGGCAGCATGTCCATCCGCGACCTGCGCAACCAGGCGCAATCGGCCATCAACCAGATCAACAGCGCGAAAAAAGAATTTGGCAGTGACGCCGGTGATATGCTTGACGGTTACCTGACCATCCTCCAAAACTTCGTGCGCGATGCCGACACCGACGCAGCCAACACGATTACGCCTTCACCGCCGACCGCCGCTGTATCCACGAAATAATTTTGCACGCATCGGTGGACAGAGAAATTTGCCGCTGATGTCCGCATGAACATCGTCCTCGTCGAACCCGAAATTCCGCCGAACACCGGCAATGTCGCGCGCCTTTGCGCTGCCACAAAGACGCGCCTGCATCTCATCGAGCCGTTTGGATTTGATCTGAGCGATAAACAGCTTAAGCGCGCCGGGATGGATTATTGGCGGCAGGTCGAGTGGGAACGCTGGGCGGGCTGGGCGGCGTTTCAAGCAGGACTGCCGGCGGGCGCTCGTCTTTGGTTTGTGGAATCGGACGGCCCGCAAATTTATTCCGAGGCGCGTTTTGAACCGGATGACTATTTGGTGTTCGGCCGCGAGACGGCGGGGTTGCCGCGGCAATTATTGGAGCAGAATCGCGAGCGCTGGCTGCGCATTCCCATGTTTAATCTGGAATCGCGCTCGTTGAATTTATCGAACTGCGCCGCGCTGGTTTTATTTGAAGCGTTGCGCCAGCAGGGATTTCCTGGCGGCGCATGAGGCTAACTTTCCGCTTCCGCTTCGCGAATGAGGGTGATGACTTTCTGTGGGCTGTCCACCATCAGCAAACTTTTCCGTAACTTCGGATTTCGCAGGAGGCGGCTGATGCGCGCGAGAATGGCGAGGTGCTCGGTAACCGTTGGCGCAATGAGCAGGAAAAATAATTGCGCGGGCGAATCGTCAATCGAGGCGTAAGGAATTCCGGTATCGTGCCGGCCAAAAACGAGGATCGGATGATCCACCAATCCCACCAGCGCATTGCGCGCGTGCGGCAGGGCAACACCATCGCCGATGCCCGTGCTGTGCAGTTGTTCGCGTTCCTCGAGCGCGCGCAACAAGGTTTGCCGAGCCTCGGGACGGTCGGCGATCTCCGGGATTTGGCTCACGAGTTCGGTCAGGACAGCCTCGCGGGTGGCGCCGGCCAAATGCAGTTTGATCATTGTTGGAGAAATGAGCTGGCTGAGGGCAACGCGCCGGGGTGGGGGATTTTGCATAATGAAACTGCGGCCCATTCAATGACGAACACTTATTCGCGAGCGCCGTATTTTTTCAACAACTCAACAATCGTTTCGTGCTCATTGTTGCGTGCGTAGTAAAGCGAAGTCTTGTTGCTGTAATCCGGCGCGTTCACATCCGCGCGGCGCGAGAGCAGCAACTCCACTACCTCCGGCTGTCCGCAGGTGGCGGCCATGTGCAACGGCGAACGGCCGGGATAATTCTTGCGGTTGATGTCGGCGCGTTTGTCGAGCAGCGCCTTGACGATGTGCGCATGGCCGACGCGGCAAGCGATGTGCAGGGGCGTGACGCCGTGCTTGTCGAAGGCATCCACGCGCGCGCGATTTTCGAGCAACAATTCCGTGACTGACAAATGCCCGGAACTCGCGGCGTGATGCAACGCGGTCCAGCCACCCTTGTCAGCGGCATTCGCGTCCGCCTGGTTGGCGATCAAAATTTCCGCCACCGCGCGCTGACCGTAAGCCGCCGCGGCGAACAGGGGAGTCGCGCCAATCTTATCGCGAGCATTTACCTCTGCGCCGCGGGCGATCAAAACTTTTACCGCGCGGCTGTGGCCGTAATTCGCAGCCTGATAAATGGGCGTCTGGCCTTTGCTCTCCTGCGCGTTGACGTCGGCTTTATTATCGAGCAGCAATTCCACGACGTCCTTGTGGCCAAAGTTGGCGGCCAGGTGAAGGGGAGTAATTTGCCAGCGGTTCGCGGCATTGACGAGCGCGCCTTTCGACAGAAGCAGCGCCACTACTTCCTTGAAGCCGTAATACGACGCCATCTGGAGCGGTGTTTGAAATTTTTCGTCGGTCGTGTTGACGTCTGCGCCGCTGGCCACCAGCAATTCCACGACCTCGAGGCAGCCGCCGCGCGCGGCGAGTTGCAAGGCGGTGCGCTGCTTTTCATCGCGGATATGCACCATGGCCGGCGTGGCTTTGAGCAACGTCCGCACGCCTTCGATGTTCCGCTTTACCGCTGCTTCATGCAGCTCTGTTGATAGCTTGCTCAATGGATTTTCCGTTGATGGTTTTTTAATTATTCAAAAAATGACGACAAAGTGCAACTGCATTCAGTTTGCACGGCTCATTCGAGATATGAGGAAGTGAATGTGCCCGGCGCGGCTGGACTGCTAAACAAGTTTGGCGTCTTGAAACAAATAATTCGGTCATGCGGTCGTAAAATTTGCTTTCGCGGTTTGCCGGGCGGCGGAAATCGGAGAACCTCTCCGCGAATAAAGTCTGCCTATCAAATATAGCCGACAGCCACATAAATCAATGTATTTTGTTACTTCCCAACCCACTTGTAATGGTGCTTCGCTCGATTCTAATCCATTTTTGACGCTCGCACTGTCGCCAGTATTCTGGCAAAGTTGTCCGAGTTCGTCCTACAGCGTGGCCGTGAGGCAATGCCGATGGGAGATGAAAACGGATTATTGAATCAGGCCGCGCTGGCGCAACATGCTTTCCATCGCGCGATCCATCAGCAATTCGGCCAGTGGCTTGGTCGCTTCGTCCAATGCGGCGTTGGCAGCCTGGAGTTTTGCGGTATCGCCGATTTTTGTGCTGGGATTTTCGGTGGCGAGGGCATCATCCACGTTCTTTGAAGCTGCTTCGACTTGTGTTCGGTAATTTTCGTCGAGTTCTGTGGCACAATCCACCAAGCCTTTGCGCGTTGCCGTCAAAGTTTCTCGCGCGCGCAATGCGGCCTCGATCCAGCGGCGCGCCGCCAGATCTTCAAATGCGTGTTCGACGGATTCCTCCACCATGCGTTGCACTTCCGCATCGTCCACATCCACGGCGGATTTCATCTCCACCACCGTTTGGCGGCCGGTTTTGGTATCGCGCGCGAGCACGTGCAAAATCCCGTTGGCATCAATCTCGAATTGCACGCCGATGCGCGGCACGCCTTTGGGCGCGGATTCAAAATCAATCGTGAAACGGCCCAGGCTCCAGTTGTCCTTTGCGCGTTCGCGTTCGCCTTGCAGCACATGGATGAGCATGTTTTTTTGATTGTCCACGGCGGTGGTGAACATCTCGCCCGCCTTCACAGGAATCGTGGAATTGCGATGGATAATGACGTTCATCAGCCCGCCAAAGGTTTCAATGCCCAGTGAAAGCGGTGTCACGTCCAGCAATAATAAATTCTTAAATCCGCCGGACAAAATCTCCGCCTGAATCGCCGCGCCGAGCGCGACCGCTTCGTCGGGATTTTGCGAGGTGTTTAGCAGCGGGCCCACCGGGCGATGATATTCGGTGCCGAGGCGGATGCTGCCGCGCGTCTCTTCGAATTCCACGCAGACAAAAATTTCAGTGACCATCACGCGGACCAGCGGCATGCGCGTTTGTCCGCCGACGAGAATCACCTGATCCAAATCCTTGGCTTCAAGCTTCGCATCCGCCAGCGCGCGCAAGCAATGGGGCCGGGTTCGCGCGATGATTTCGCGCGTCAAATTTTCTAGTTCGGCGCGGGTGAGTTTATAATGAAAACTGAAATCGGGAGTAATAAATGGCAACGCGATCTCAGTTTCCAATTCGCTGGACAACCGAATCTTTGCCTGTTCCGCCGCTTCGCGAATGCGCGAAAGCAGCGGGAGATTTTCTGCGGCGTCCGGGCCGCCCGCGTTTTTTATTTGCGCGACTAAAAATTCAATGATGCGTTTGTCGAGGTCATCGCCGCCGAGACGCGTGTTGCCATTGGTGGACAACACTTGAAACACGCCATCTTTCAATTCGAGAATCGAAAGGTCGAACGTCCCGCCGCCGAGGTCATAAACTGCGATGCGCGCGTGCTCCTTCAATTTATCCAAACCGTATGCCAGTGCGGCGGCGGTGGGTTCGTTGAGGATACGCTCGACGGTGAGCCCGGCCAATTCGCCCGCGTGCTTGGTGGCGTTGCGCTGGGCGTCGTTGAAGTAGGCGGGCACGGTGATGACCGCGCGCGTCACCGGTTCGCCAAAAAAAGTTTCGGCATCGCGCCGTAATTTTTTCAAGACCTCGGCGGAGATTTCCTCGGGTGTGCGCGATTGCCCGTGCATGGTCACGGTGACCGGCCCCGCACCCGCGCCGTGCACGGGATAGGTGACCAGCATTTCTTCGCGCGCAATTTCATTGCCGCGCCGCCCCATAAAACGCTTGATGGAGTAAACCGTTTCCGACGGTTTGAGCACGCGCACGCGATTCGCCTTGTGACCGACAATCGGCCCGGCCTCGGCGGCGAAATACACCACAGAAGGCGTCAGCCGCTGGCCATCAGAATCCGCGATGACGATGGGGATTCCTGAATCCACCGTGGCCACCAACGAATTGGTGGTGCCGAGATCAATGCCGACAATTTTGCTCATCGCGGAACATGCTGCCACGATTGGAGGATTGAGGAAAGCGGTGTGTGAAATAATCTGTGGTCATTCGTGGCTCCCAAATTTTATTTTCGCTTGCCGCAGCTTTCGCTAGGCTTCGCGCAATGAATTGCGTCATCACTGCCGGGCCCACTTATGAACCGCTGGACAATGTCCGCCGGCTGACGAATTTTTCCACGGGCCGTCTGGGCACCGAACTCGCCGGTTACCTTGCGAGCCGTGGCCATTCAGTGACGCTTCTGCTCGGTGAACAAGCTACCTATCGGGTGACGAGTAATTCGTATAAAACTGAAGCTTTCACGACCACGGCTAATTTGATGTCGCAATTACAATCGCTTTCACGCGGCAAGGTGGATGCGGTTTTTCACGCGGCGGCGGTCAGCGATTATTCTTTCGGAAAAATCTGGTTGCGCAGCCAAAACGGGGAGATGGCCGAAATCAAGTCGGGCAAGATCGCGACGCGTGACGGCGCGCTGCTCGCGGAATTGGTGCCGACGCCGAAGATCATCGCGAGCTTGCGCGAATGGTATCCCTTAGCGCGATTGGTCGGTTGGAAATTTGAAGTGGAAGGAAATCGCGCGAGCGTCATCGGTCTGGCTGAGCGGCAAATGGCGGAATGCCGGACGAATGCCAGCGTGGCGAATGGCCGGGCTTATGGGGAAGGTTTTGGCTTGGTAACTGGCGCGGAGAAGTGCGAGCACCTTGCGGACAAAAGTGCGTTGTTTATGGCGCTGGAGAAATTCGCCAGCCGCTGATTAAAATTCGAAATGTTGCAACTGCCGCAGGCCGAGACGAAACGGCACCCAGCCGAGCACGAAGGAGAGCACGAAGAAAACGGTCACGCTGAACGCCGCCCAGCCTTGTGAGGGCGCGTGTGTGCGCATTTCCGCCGAGCCGAACGCCAGCACGAGCACAGAGCCGAGAATGTAAAGAAAGCTGAGCACGAGGCAAAACGTCCCGCCGAAACCGCTGACGATTTTGCTGGGGTTGCCTTCCTTGAAATTGGGATACAGCACGCCGAGACCGGCAGCGAGACCGTTTAACGTGAAGGTCATCACCGTGATCACCGCACCGAAAAACATCACGCGATCCCAAGGCATCCGCAGCAGGCAACTCGATAATATGACCAGCGTCAGCGTCACGATCAGGGATGAAAAACTGGCGAGCCAATATTTTGCTTTCACAACTTTCGCGAGTCCCATCGGGGCCATGCCGATGATCCAAAGCCGCCGTCCTTCGAGCGAAAATTGCGGATAAACAAAACGCGTGGTGAGCGTGGCGAGGTTGAGCGAGCACGCGCCAAGATTGAGATACGAAACCAAATGGATCCAGAACGGGTTCACAAACTGGCTCGTGAAATGGCGGACGTTGATGACGTAAACGCCGAGCAAGCCGAACAGCAAAACGGTCTGTCCCCATTGCGTGGTGTCGCGCCAGAACATGCGCGCATCCTTGACCAGCAACGCGCGCGTGTCGGGTTCCAGCCAGCGAAGTTGATGCACAAGTTTTTCACCGATGCCGATGGGGTAGGTAAATTTTTTCTTGCGCTGGGCAGATTCGCGAAACCATTCCCATTGGCCCCAGACACTCGCGCGGCTTTGCACGCGTGACGCGGCGTCGTAGTAAAGATTGCCCAGCCGCGTGAATGCCAGGAAGCCGAAGAAGAGCACATTGCTCAGGAGCACGAGCGCGAAAAATCCGGCGAGCGTCAGCGCGCCTTCCGCCCATTGCAGCACGCTCGTGGAAAGCCAATAGCTCGGCAGAAACGGAAATTGGGCGAAGCGCGTTTTTTGCAGCAGTTGGTCCAGCACGGCCAGCACGCGCGTTTCCAACATTTCGTCGCTGACCGGTTGCGAACGCCAATAGAATGCGGCGAACCCCAATCCCACAACCGCGACGACAAGCGCCGTCACTTGAAATGCCCGGCGGTCGAGATAGCGCGCCAGATTCAACGCCGCCCACGAGCCGGCCACGCCCGGCAAAACGATGAACAGCAAAATCAAAAGCATCGTCACCGGGTAAAAATGCCAGGCGACATCGCGGGTCAAACCGAATGCCGCGAGCAACGGCGCGATCAAAAATAAAAACGCCCACGACGCGAGCAGTGTGGATTCAAAAAATTTGCATTGGAAAATCGTTTGCGCGGGAATCGGCAGGGACATGAGGTAGCTCGCCTCGCGATTGCGAAATAAATTGGTGTAGCTGATGATGAGATTACTCAGCAGCAGCAGCACGAAAAGAAACGCGAACAGGAGATACAAAAGCCGCTCCGTGAGCACCGTGCCCAAACCCGGAAATGCGCCGACGAATTTCAGCCCTTTGAAAAACAGCCAGAAGGAAAGCACGAGGTAGCCTACGATGAACGCCATGATGAGCGCGGTGAGCAGGCGGGACTGGTCGCGCACGGACTTGAGGCGGCGCCAGGATTGCAGCAGGTTCACGCGCAGCAGCAAGGCCAGGGGGGCTGGAGTGGCGCTGGCGCTGGCTTTTACGGCATCGGACATCTTGTGAGGTTATGATAATAATATGCGGCGGGCAATCTTTGAGAACGTCTGAAAGTACATCGCTTAGAACATTGTTCAGGGCAAATCGCCAGATTTACCATGGCGAATCGTAAAGCAGGTCTCAGATTTTTTGGCCTCCGCTTAAATTTTCTTTCTCACAGTTGCAGAGCTTACGGCATGTGACTACGATGGGGCAATATCGGTTGTTGTCTTTTACGGATACCGATAAAAAATTTGTGAAACCGTTGACGAGTTATACTTGCAAGCTGACTGATGACCAGGCGGAGGCGTTGCGTGGTTATTTGCGGGAGCATGGCTTCAAGTTTCGCGAGGTTCCGTACGCGCGTTACGCGGGTGCGAATGACACGGTGCAGGTGGTTTTTTACGAGAGCGGCAAGCTGGTGTTGCAAGGGAAGGGGACGCAGGAGTTCATCGAGTTTGTCCTGGAGCCGGAGATTTTGCGGGAGGCGCGGATGGGTTACGAGGCGGTGTTGAACCCGGAATTGCTCATGGCGCGGCTCGGCGTGGACGAAAGCGGCAAGGGCGATTTCTTTGGGCCGTTGTGCATCGCGGGTGTGTATGTGAACGAGGCGGTGATCAAATCGTGGGAGGACGCGGGCATCCGCGATTCCAAAAATATTTCGAGCGATAAAAAAATCAAAGAGCTGGCGGAGTTGATTGTGGATACGCCGGGGTGCGTGACTTCGGTGGTTCCGATTGGCAACGAGGCTTACAATCGTCTTTACTTGAAAATGCGGAGCGTCAATACGGTGCTGGCATGGGGTCATGCGCGGGTGATTGAGAATCTCATGGGGCAGAAGCATCGTATGGTTCCACCACCGGTTCGGGCCATCAGCGATCAATTTGCGTCGAGCAAAGATGTGGTTGGCAAGGCTTTGATGACCCTTGGCCGTGAGATTGAATTAGTGCAAAGGCATAAGGCTGAATCAGATATAGCGGTTGCGGCGGCTTCGATTTTGGCACGGAATGAATTTGTGAAGCGGTTGGGCGATTTGGAGAAGCAATTTGAGATGCCCTTGCCCAAAGGCGCATCGGCGGCGGTGGATAAGGCGGCGAAGGACTTCATCGCCCGTCACGGTGTCGAAAACCTGTCAAAAGTGGCTAAAATGCATTTTCGGACGGCATTGCGCGCCCAGGGATTGCCGGAACCACCGAAAACGGAGTGGCGCAAACGATGAGCGATGGCTTTTGGCGAAAAAATTGTCAAAAAAGTTGTGAAAAGCCATTGACACAAATTTCAACGCTGATATTTTGGATAACAGTCTTTGGGCCGTAAACAGTATAAAAACACAGCCCCTGAGGGTTTTTGAAGAAAAAGCCAGGGGAATGGGTTTTTGTCGTTTTTTGGGTGTCAGGATGTATTTAGAGATTTGGCTATGCCCATGTAGCTCAGTTGGCAGAGCACGTCCTTGGTAAGGACGAGGTCATCAGTTCAATCCTGATCATGGGCTCCAAATTTGGACGTTTTGAGCAGTTTTGATTGTTTAAGTTGTAAAAAATTAGATAGAAAATAACCAACATCAGGAGATCGAGTAATGGCAAAAGAAAATTTTCAAAGAACGAAACCGCACGTCAACATCGGCACCATCGGCCACGTTGACCACGGCAAATCCACTCTCACTGCGGCCATCGTTGAGGTTCAGCACCGCAAAGGTCTGGCTCCGGCGATTTCCTATGCCGATATCACCAAGGGCGGCACCGTCCGTGATGATACCAAGACGGTGACCATCGCGGTGTCGCACGTGGAATACGAAAGCCCGCTGCGCCATTACGCTCACGTTGACTGCCCCGGCCATGCTGATTATGTGAAAAACATGATCACCGGCGCCGCGCAGATGGACGGGGCGATTCTCGTCGTCAGCGCCGCTGACGGCCCGATGCCTCAGACCCGCGAGCACATTCTCCTCGCCCGCCAGGTCGGCGTGCCTTCGATCGTGGTTTTCCTGAACAAGGTTGACCTCGTTGATGATCCGGAATTGCTCGACCTCGTCGAGATGGAAATCCGTGATTTGCTGAGCAAATACCAATTCCCTGGCGACACCACGCCGATCATCCGCGGCAGCGCGACGGCTGCGCTCGCAGCGAAGCCCGAAGGCGAAAAAGCCATCGCGGATTTGCTGAATGCCGTGGACTCGTTCATTCCGCTGCCCACGCGCGAAATTGATAAGCCCTTCCTGATGTGCATCGAAGACGTGTTCAACATTGAAGGTCGTGGAACGGTCGTGACCGGTCGTGTCGAACGCGGTGAGTTGAATCGCATGAGCGAAGTTGAAATCGTCGGCCTTGGCGAAACCCGCAAGACGACCGCGACGGACATCGAAGCGTTCCGCAAGCTGCTGGACAAAGCCAGCGCTGGTGACAACGTCGGCGTCCTGCTCCGCGGCACCAAAAAGGAAGAAGTCGAGCGCGGCATGGTTTTGGCGAAGCCCGGTTCCATCACTCCGCACACGAAGTTCAAGGCGGAAGTTTATGTGCTGTCCAAAGAAGAAGGCGGCCGTCATACCCCGTTCTTCAACAAGTATCGTCCGCAGTTCTATTTCCGCACGAGCGATGTCACGGGCAATGTGACCTTGCCGACGGGCGTTGAAATGGTTATGCCGGGCGACAATGTCTCGGTGGATGTCGAATTGATCTCCCCGGTGGCCATGGAAAAAGGCCAACGCTTCGCGATTCGCGAAGGTGGGCGCACCATTGGCGCCGGCCGCGTGAGTGAAGTTTTGGCTTAACCCAAGCGTTTAATTATATGGAGTGCGGGAGCGAACCTCCCGCCTCCGTTTTTTAGTCTGAATTAATAATGATAAAGGGCCAGCCACTGGCGAATTTGTAGGGCGGTAGCTCAATTGGTAGAGTAGCGGTCTCCAAAACCGTCGGTTGGGGGTTCGAGTCCCTCCCGCCCTGCCAAAACGAAAAGCTGGAGGGGTGGCAGAGTGGTCTATCGCGGCGGTCTTGAAAACCGTTAAGGTGTAAAAACCTTCGGGGGTTCGAATCCCTCCCCCTCCGCCAGGAAAGAGTTTTGTGAATTATAGTTTAATAGCATTTATCGTCGTCGTCGCGGTAACATTCGGCCTCCTCTGGTGGTCGGGACAGTTGCTGCGTCTATCCGCGTACGTCGAATCCACCCGCGAAGAGTTAAAAAAATGCACGTGGCCGACGTGGGACGAACTGAAAGGTTCGACCGTCGTGGTAATGATTTCAATCGCCATCATTGGCGGTTTCACCATGGCGGTGGATTTTGTGTTCGCCATGCTCGTCCGCTGGATCACTTAAACGCACCCTTTATCTATGCCTAGCCAGTGGTTTGTCATTCATACTCTGTCCGGACAGGAACAGAAGGTTAAAGAAAGCATCGAAAAACGGATCAAGGCCGAAGAGATGGAAGAGTATATCCATGAGGTCCTGGTACCGATGGAAAAGGTTGTCGAAGTGCGCAACCAGAAGAAGACGGTTTCGACGCGCAAACTTTGGCCCGGTTATGTGTTTGTGGACATGGCGCTGTTGGATGATAACAAGCGCATCATCGAGAAGCCCTGGTATTTCATCAAAGACACGCAAGGCGTGATCGGTTTTGTGGGTGATCCGCCAATGCCGACTCCGGCTGACGAAGTGGAGTCCATCAAGGCGCAGATTTCGGACTCGGAAGAGCGCGAGAAGCCGAAGGTTAATTTTGAAGTGGGCGAAACGATCAAGATCAACAATGGTCCGTTCCTCAACTTCAGCGGTGTGATTGAAGAAATCGAACCGGATCGTGGCAAGTTGAAAGTGACCGTGAACATTTTCGGACGCAATACGCCGGTGGAACTGGAATATTGGCAGGTCGAAAAATCCTAAGAGAATTTTATGGCAAAAAAAGTTACAGGACAGATTAAGTTGCAAATCCCGGCCGGGCAGGCCAATCCCGCCCCGCCCGTCGGCCCGGCGCTCGGTCAGCACGGCGTCAACATCATGGCGTTTTGCAAAGAGTTCAACGCCGCGACCAAGGCGGATGCCGGTCTGGTGATTCCCGTGGTCATCACGGTATTCCAGGACAAATCGTTTACTTTCATCACCAAGTCGCCACCCGCGTCCATCCTGCTCAAGAAAGCCGCCGGCATTACCTCCGGCTCCAAGACGCCGAATAAGGAAAAGGTCGGCAAAGTCACGCGCAAACAGGTCATGGACATTGTCAAGCTCAAGAGCAAAGACCTGAATTCCATTTCTGACGAAGCCAGCTTCCGCGTTGTCGCGGGCACGGCGCGCAGCATGGGCATTGACGTCGTGGGCTGATTTTAATTGATCGTCGCATGAAACCAACCATCAAAGGCCTGTGCGGGTTCGCCCTGCTCGGTTTGTTGTTAGCCGGTTGCACCACCGGTCATGGTGGTTCATGCTGTGATGGCGGCTCGTGCGACGCCAAAACCGCGATGAAGCCCGCCGCAACTAATACCGTTTCAACCGTTCCAAGCAGTAAATAATAAACCGCGGGAGAGCCTCAAAACTCGTTTGCACCGCAACACATTGAATGCCAAAAAATCCAAGTAAAAGATATAAAAAGGCACTCGAGGCCGTGGATGCGAAAGTTTCCTACGCCCTTAAGAATGCCGTCGAAGTGCTGGCCAAATTTCCCAAGGCCAAGTTTAACGAAACCGTCGAAGTCGCGTTCAAGCTCGGCGTTGACCCCAAGCAATCCGACCAGATGGTTCGTGGCACGGTTCCGCTTCCTCACGGCAGCGGCAAGACCGTCAAAGTTTTGGTGTTCGCCAAGAACGGTGCAGCGGCGGATGCCGCCAAAGCCGCTGGCGCTGAATTTGTCGGTTACGAAGAATTGATCAAGAAGTGCGTGGAAGGCTGGAACGACTTTGATGTCGCGATTGCCACGCCGGACGCGATGGTTGAAGTCCGCAAGCTCGGCAAAGTCCTCGGACCGCGCGGTTTGATGCCCAATCCGAAAACCGGCACTGTGACCGAAGACACCGCGAAAGCTGTGAAAGAAGTCAAAGCAGGCCGCGTGGAATTCAAGCTCGACAAAGCCGGCAATGTGCATGTGCCCATCGGCAAGGCGTCCTTCACTCCCGTTCAACTCGCGGAAAATGCCCGCGTGGTCATCGAAGCTGTTGCCAAGGCGCGTCCTGCGAGCGTCAAGGGCTCTTACTTGCAAAGTTGCACACTTTCCGCTACCATGAGTCCTCCGGTGCGCATTGATGTGCGTGAGTTCCTGGCCACCGCTTAACCCCTAACTTTCCAGATCACATGCGTGCCGAAAAACAAAATCTTACTAAAGAATATCTGGCCCGGCTTAATGCCTCGCCCTTCTTCATCGTGGTGAATTATCAGGGCCTCAAAGTGGGTCCGATCACCGAACTGCGCAAACGCCTGCACAAGGCCGGCGCGGAGATTCACGTCGTCAAGAATTCGATTTTCCGCCTCGCGGCCAAAGAAGCCGGCGTTGCGGAATTGAATGGCTCGCTCGATGGCCAGGTTGCCGTGGTGACCGGCCAGCGCGACGTTTCTTCCGCCGCGAAAGTCGTGAAGACTTTCAACTCGGAATTTGAGAAACTCAAAGTCCGTTTCGGTTATTTGAACAATAACCGTTTAGAATCCACCGACCTCATGGCGCTGGCAGACTTGCCATCCATCGAAGTGTTGCGCGGCAAGTTCCTCGGCGTGTTGCAAGCCCCGGCGACCAAGCTCGTGGCCTTGTTGAACACTCCCGGAAGCCAGCTTGCGCGCGTGTTGCAGGCCCGGGTGGACAAAGGCGCATAAGCAATTATATTGCGGGCCGCGATTGGCCCGCGAAAAGATTTCGCCATCGTTTTAAGCCAATGATGGCGGGAAAAACAACAACAACAAAGTAAATCGTCGGCTTGCTGGCAGTAAGCTTAATATATCTGCGGCCGCGGATGGCGACGAGACGAAAGGTAACATGGCTGAATTAGCATCACTCGTAGAACAACTCGGAAAATTGACTGTAATCGAAACCGCTGAATTGGTGAAACAATTGGAAGCTGCCTGGGGCGTTACTGCCGCAGCTCCCGTTGCTGTCGCCGCTGCCGGTGGAGCCGCTGGTGGCGCTGCCGCCCCGGCCGCTGAAGCGAAGACCGCGTTCGACGTCATCCTCGTGTCCGCTCCGGCTGACAAGAAGATCGCCGTCATCAAGGTCGTCCGCGAAGTCAAGGCCGGCCTCGGTTTGGCCGAAGCCAAGACGCTCGTGGAAGGCGCTCCGAAGCCCGTGCTGGAAGGCGCGAACAAGGCCGACGCCGATGCCGCCAAGAAGAAGCTCGAAGAAGCTGGCGCCAAAGTCGAAGTCAAGTAATCAGTCGCTTTATCGGGGCGGCGGGTTTTTCCTGCCGCCCTGTTTTGGCCTGTCGTCCGGTTCCGGCGGCCACTTGCAAATCGAGCCGGAAGAAGCAGATTATCAAAGTAAAAATTAACGAAGCCGCGCGAGCGGTTTTTGTCCGGCAAGTCTCTGTGAAATTGAACACAGGGTGCTTGCCTTGTGTCGTTTATTGAAAACAAAGGGTCTGGCGCCGTAGCCGGGCTAATATTGTAAAGGTCCAAAATGCCATCGCGAGTAACTGAACGCATCAACTTCGGTAAGATCAAAGAAATCATCGCCCCGCCGAACCTGATCGAATTGCAAACCAATTCGTACAAGGAATTTCTGCAGGCGGAGATTGCCCCCTCCAAGCGCAAGAACCTTGGGCTGCAGGCGGTTTTCACCGAGGTCTTCCCCATCGAAAGTTACGATGGCAAATGCGTTCTCGATTTTCATAGCTACGAAATCGGCGAGCCGAAGCTCGACTGGCTCGAATGCCTGCGCGAAGGGTTGACCTTCGGCGCGCCCTTGTACGTCACCTTCCTGCTCAAGGAAGAAAAAGGCGCCAAGGAAGAAAAAGTTTTCATGGGCGAACTGCCGCTCATGACGCCGCAAGGCACGTTCGTCATCAACGGCGCCGAACGCGTTATTGTGAGCCAGTTGCATCGTTCGCCCGGTCTCGCGTTTGAAGAGACGCAGCATCCGAACGGCAAGAAACTTCATTCGTTTCGCATCATCCCGGACCGCGGTTCGTGGTATGAAGCGCAGTTCGACACCAGCGATTTGCTTTACGTTTATCTCGATCGTAAAAAACGCCGCCGCAAATTTTTGACGACGACGTTCTTCCGCGCCCTTGGTTATGGCTCGGATGCCGACATCCTCAAGCTGTTCTACGAGATCGAAGAATTGAGCGTAAAGGAAGCGGAAAAGCTCGAAGACTTGCAGAACAAGGTCTTGATCGAAGACGCGTTGGACAACGACAAGGGAATTGTTGTCGCCCGCGCTTTCGAGCCGCTGTCCAAAGCGGTCGTGAAACAGATTTCCGAACTGGGCATCACGAAGATCAAAGTCGTGGATACCACTTCGGACGAGGGGATCATCATCAAGTGCATGAAGAAAGATCCCGCGAAGAACGAGGAAGAAGCCCTCAAGGACATCTACCGCCGTTTGCGCCCTGGCGATCCGCCCACGGCCGCGAACGCTCGCGCGCTCATCAAGCGCCTGTTCTTCGATCCCAAGCGTTATGATTTGGGCCGCGTCGGTCGTTACAAGATCAACCAGAAACTTGGCATCAAGGGCGGCGATTCCCGCATCCTGACCAAGGAAGATCTCGTGGCTGCGACGAAATATTTGCTCCGCCTCAAAAAAGGCGAAGGCAGTCTTGATGATATTGACCATCTCGGCAGCCGCCGCGTCCGTACTGTTGGCGAATTGCTCGCGAACCAATGCCGCGTCGGTTTGGCCCGCACTGAGCGTCTCGTGAAAGAACGCATGACCTTGTTTGATCAAGGCATGGAAAGCATGGCGCCGCAGAAGCTTATCAATCCGAAAGCGCTCTCGGCGGTCATCCGCGATTTCTTTGGCCGGAGCCAGTTGTCGCAGTTCATGGATCAGATCAACCCGCTCGCCGAGCTTACCCACAAGCGCCGGTTGTCTGCGCTCGGACCTGGGGGTTTGTCGCGC
The DNA here is from genome assembly GCA_036268055.1 of Verrucomicrobiia bacterium. Lineage (NCBI taxonomy): Bacteria > Pseudomonadati > Verrucomicrobiota > Verrucomicrobiia > Verrucomicrobiia bacterium. The sequence continues at coordinate 181,133 of DATAUW010000016.1, forward strand.
GATCGTGCGGGCTTTGAGGTCCGCGACGTGCATCCTTCCCATTACGGACGCATCTGCCCGGTGGAAACTCCGGAAGGCCCGAACATCGGTTTGATAGCGTCGCTCGCGACTTTTGCGCGCATCAATGATTTCGGTTTCCTCGAAACGCCGTATCGCAAAGTGGAAAATGGCCGCGTGACCAACCATATTGATTACCTCACCGCCGACCGCGAAGAGACTTTCGTCGTCGCGCAGGCGAATGCCGTCATTGACGACAAAGGCCACTTCCTGACCGAGCGCGTCATGTGCCGCGGCAAGGGAGACTTCATTGACGTCGAACACAAAGACGTGGATTACATGGACGTGTCGCCCAAGCAGCTCGTCTCGGTCGCCGCGAGTTTAATTCCGTTCCTTGAGCATGACGATGCGAATCGCGCGCTCATGGGTTCAAACATGCAACGCCAGGCCGTGCCGCTGCTCATCACCGAGTCGCCGCTGGTCGCCACCGGTTTGGAAGATCGTGTTGCCAAGGATTCCCGCGCGGTCATCGTCGCGGAAGAAGCCGGCAAAGTCGCGTCCGTGCTCGGCAACCAGGTCATCATCACTGCTGACGGAAAATTGCCCGAGACCAAGAAGAAATTGAAACACAGTCCCGAGAACGGAATTTACGTCTATCAGATCCGTAAATTCATGCGCTCGAACGCCGCCACCTGCATCAACCAGAAAATTCTGGTGAGCAAAGGCGAGACCGTGAAAAAAGGCCAGGTCATTGCCGACGGTCCTTGCACCCAGGGCGGAGAATTGGCGCTCGGCCGCAACGTGCTTTGCGCGTTCATGCCGTGGAATGGTTATAACTTTGAGGATGCCATCCTCATCAGCGAACGCATCGTGAAGGACGACATCTTTACCTCGATTCACATTGATGAATTCGAAGTGGGTGCTCGCGACACGAAACTCGGACCGGAAGAAATCACGCGCGACATCCCGAACCTCGGCGATGAAGCGTTGAAGAACCTCGGGCCCGACGGCGTCATCCGCGTCGGCGCGGAAGTCAAACCCGGCGACATCCTTGTCGGCAAGATCACGCCCAAGAGCGAGACGGAATTGGCCCCGGAAGAACGCCTCCTGCGCGCCATCTTCGGTGAAAAAGCCGCGGACGTAAAAGACACTTCTCTGAAAGTTCCCTCGGGCACTTACGGCATCGTCATGGACGTGAAAGTTTCCGCAAAAAAAGAAGCGGACCAAAACGCCAAGGCGGTTGTCTCTGAAGAGAAGCGCCATTCCAAAGAAGTGGAAGAAGAGCATCGCAAGAAGACGGAAGAATTGCGCGAGCAACTGACGGAAGCGTTGAGCAATATTTTGCTCGGCGAAAAAATTCCGCTCGACGTGGTGAATTCCGAGACCGGCGAAATCATCATCCCGGCGAACCGCAAGATCACCAAGACACTGTTGCGCAAACTCGCGACGGTCTATGATCGCATTGAAATTGATCCCTCGCCCATCCGCAACAAGATCAATGAAATCATCGGCAGCTTCAAAAAGAAATTTGACGACTTGCAGATGCAGTACGACGAAGAAATCGAGCGCGCGGAATCCGGCGACGGTGTGGATACCGGCATCATCAAATCGGTCAAGGTCTATATCGCCTCCAAGCGCAAGCTTTCGGTCGGTGACAAAATGGCTGGACGCCACGGCAATAAAGGTGTCGTCGCCAAGATCGTGGCGGAAGAAGACATGCCGTTTCTCGAAAACGGAAACCCGGTGGACATCGTCCTGAACCCGCTCGGCGTGCCTTCGCGCATGAACGTCGGCCAGGTATTGGAAACGCACTTGGGTTGGGCCGCAAAACTGTTGGGTCTCAAGTTCGCGACGCCCGTCTTCGACGGCATCAAGGAAAAAGAGATTCGCGGTTACCTCAAGGAAGCCGGTTTGCCGGAGCACGCCAAGATCAAGCTGATTGATGGCCGCACGGGAACCATCTTCGACCAGGAAATCGTCGTGGGTTATATTTACATGATGAAGCTGGGTCACTTGGTGGCCGACAAGATTCATGCCCGCGCAGTTGGACCTTATTCGCTCGTTACCCAGCAACCGCTGGGCGGCAAGGCGCAATACGGCGGCCAGCGCTTCGGCGAAATGGAAGTGTGGGCAATGGAAGCGTACGGCGCAGCCTACACACTCCAGGAATTGCTCACTGTCAAATCCGACGACGTGCAGGGCCGCACCCGGATCTACGAAAGCATCGTCAAAGGCGACAACAGCCTGGAAGCCGGCGTGCCGGAATCCTTCAACGTGCTTGTGAAAGAAATGCAGTCACTGGGCCTGGATGTGAAAGTCGGATATTCCAATCCGATTGATCAACCGGCTGAAGGCAGCACGGCTTTGACGGCAATCTAAAACTTTTAACGCAGTAAATTTTAGGGCGGGCAGCCGCCATCTTTAACAATAGTATGATTAGCACTAAAGAAAACGCACGCGAGTTACTTGGGTTGGACAAAGTGAACCAGGTGGAATATGTCGCGATCTCGGTCGCGTCACCGGAAGCCATCCGTTCCTGGTCCAAGGGTGAAGTAAAAAACCCCGAGACCATCAACTACCGCACGTTCAAGCCGGAAAAGGGCGGCTTGTTTTGCGAACGCATTTTCGGTCCTGTCAAGGATTGGGAATGCTCCTGCGGAAAGTATAAACGCATCAAGCATCGCGGCGTGGTCTGCGATCGTTGCGGCGTCGAAGTGACGCTTGCCCGCGTTCGCCGTGAACGCATGGGCCACATCGAACTCGCCGTTCCCGTCTCGCACATCTGGTTCTTCAAGTGCATGCCCGCGCGTATCGGCCTCGTGCTCGATATGACCGCGCGCAATCTCGAGCGCGTCATCTATTATGAGGATTACATGGTGATTGATCCCATGTCCACGCCGCTCAAAGAGCATCAACTTTTAAGCGAAATGGAGTACCGTGAAGCGCGCGAAACCTACGGCGCGGAAGCATTCGTCGCCAAGATGGGCGCGGAAGCCGTTCGCGAAGCGATGGCCCGCGTGAATCTTTCGGCACAGATTGATAAGCTCCAAATCAACATGACCGAAACCAAGAGCAAACAAATCCGCAAAAAAATCGCCAAGCGCATCAAGCTTCTTCAGGGCTTGCTCTCGTCCAAGAGCCGTCCCGAATGGATGATCCTCACGGTGCTGCCGGTGATTCCTCCCGACCTGCGCCCGCTCGTTCCGCTCGAAGGCGGACGTTTCGCGACGTCAGATTTGAACGACCTCTATCGCCGCGTCATTAACCGCAATAACCGGTTGAAAAATTTGCTCCAACTCAAGACGCCGGAAGTCATCATCCGCAACGAAAAACGCATGTTGCAGGAAGCCGTTGACGCCTTGTTTGACAATGGCCGCCACGGTCGCGCTGTCACCGGCGCCGGCAATCGCTCGCTGAAATCCTTGAGCGATATGCTCAAGGGCAAGAGCGGCCGTTTCCGTCAGAACCTGCTCGGCAAACGCGTGGATTACTCGGGCCGTTCCGTCATCGTCATCGGTCCTGAATTAAAACTCAACCAATGCGGTCTGCCCAAGAAGATGGCGCTCGTTTTGTTCGAGCCATTCATTATCCGCCGCTTGAAAGAGCTTGGCTACGTCCACACCGTTCGTTCGGCCAAGAAAATGATCGAGCGCCAGACCACGGAAGTGTGGGACATCCTCGAAGAAGTCACCAAAGGCCACTCGGTGTTGCTTAACCGTGCGCCGACGCTGCATCGTTTGTCCGTCCAAGCCTTCGAGCCGATCCTCATCGAAGGCGAAGCGATCCGTATTCATCCGCTCGTCTGCACCGCCTATAACGCGGACTTCGACGGCGACCAGATGGCCGTGCACGTTCCGCTTTCTGTGGAAGCGCAGATGGAAGCGCGCATGCTCATGATGGCGCCGAACAACATCTTCAGTCCGTCCAGCGGCAAGCCGATCATCACGCCCACGCAGGACATCACACTCGGTTGCTATTATGTGACCGCTGAACCCCGCGGCAACAACGCGACCAACACCGGCCGCAAACTTTTCGGCAACAAAGACGAAGTCGTCTTCGCCTACGCCGACGGCGCCGTCAACACGCACGAAAAAATCCGCCTCGCCAATCCCGATTACGGCGTCAAAACCGAATACGGTGATGCTGACAAGAAGGTCATCGAGACCACGGTTGGCCGCGTTATCTTCAGCGAAATTTGGCCGCCGGAAATGGGTTTCCCGAACCGCGTGGTCGGCAAGTCGCAACTTGGCGATCTCATTTGGAAGTGCTACAAGATTTGTGGCCACGAAAAGACTGTCATCATGCTCGACCGCCTCAAGGAACTTGGCTTCCGTGAAGCGACCCGCGCCGGTGTGTCCATCGGTATTGACGACATGATCATCCCGAAGGAAAAGGGCCAGGAAATCGCCGCCGCGCAAAAGCAGATCGCGGAAGTCGAAAAACAATATCGCAAAGGTGTCATCACCCCCGGCGAGCGCTACAACAAGATCGTGGATATCTGGACGCATTGCACCGACCAGATCGCGAACGTCATGCTCGCGACCCTCGGCAACAACCAGGGCAAGCAGGAATACAATCCTGTTTCGCTGATGGTGGATTCCGGCGCGCGCGGCAATCGCCAGCAGGTTCGCCAGTTGGCCGGTGTCCGCGGTTTGATGGCCAAGCCCTCCGGCGACATCATCGAAAAACCGATTCTTTCCAACTTCCGTGAAGGTCTTACGGTGCTGGAATATTTCATCTCGACGCACGGCGCCCGCAAAGGCCTTGCCGATACGGCGCTCAAGACCGCCGACTCCGGTTACATGACTCGCAAGCTCGTGGACGTGGCTCAGGACGTCATCATCCGCGATCGCGATTGCGGCACGACCAACGGCATCTGGGTCCAGGCGATTTACGAAGGCGAAGACGAAGTCGTCAAGCTCAGCGAACGCCTTGTCGGACGCTTCTCTTGCGACGACATTCATAACCCGACGAACCCGAAGGAAGTGTTCGCGCATTCCAACGAAGAGATTGACGAAATCAAAGCCAAGCGGATTGACACCGCTGGCATTGACCGCATCAAGATCCGTTCAGTGCTCACTTGCGAAAGCAAGCACGGCGTTTGCGTTTGCTGCTATGGCCGCAATCTCGCGACCGGCGGCCTCGTCAAGCTTGGTGAAGCGACCGGCATCATCGCCGCGCAATCCATCGGCGAGCCCGGCACACAGCTCACCATGCGCACGTTCCATATCGGTGGCACGGCGTCGCAGGTGTTCAAGCAGCCGCAGATCAAGTCCAAGCACGAAGGCACCATTCGCTACAACGAACTGCGCCTCGTGCAACTCGAAGACGGCAACAACATCGTCCTCAACAAAAACGGTTCCATCTCCATCATGGATGATGATGGCCGCGAAGTGGAGACGCACAATCTCGTCATCGGCTCGGTCATCTCCGTGCAGAACAATGGCCGCGTGAAGAAGGGCGAAGCGTTCGTTGAATGGGATCCGTACAACGTCCCCGTGCTTTCGGAAAAAGCGGGCCGCGTGAAGTTCCACGACATCATCGAAGGTGTCACCATGAAACAGGAAGTGGACGATACCACCGGCCAGGAAGCGATGGTCGTCATCGAGCACAAGGAAGATTTGCATCCGCAGATCGTCATCACCGATGAAAAAGGTGAAGCGCTCGCGAACTATCCGATTCCTTCCGGCGCGCACATCGTCGTGAACTCGGGCGACAAAATTGTCGCCGGCACGTTGATGGCGAAAACGCCGCGCAAACAATCCAAGACGAAAGACATCACCGGCGGTCTCCCGCGCGTGGCTGAATTGTTCGAGGCTCGCCGTCCGAAAGACGCCGCGGAAATCTCGAAGATTGACGGCGTGGTGGACTTCGGACCGAGCGTGCGCGGTAAGCGTTGTATTCTCATCAAGAACACGCAGACCAACGTGGAAGAGGAACATCTAATCCCCATCGGCAAACACGTCATCGTCTTCAAGGGCGACTATGTGAAGAAGGGCCAGCAGTTGACTGAAGGCCCGGTTGATCCGCATGAAATTCTGGACATCTGCGGACCCCAGGAATTGCAGGAACATTTGGTCAACGAAGTGCAGGAAGTTTATCGTCTGCAAGGCGTGACGATCAATGACAAGCACATCGAGATCATCGTGCGTCAGATGCTACGCAAGGTGCGCATCACCGAGCCCGCTGACACCACCTTCCTGTGGGGCGAACAGATTGACAAGATCGCGTTCGAAGAAGAAAATGCGCGCGTCGAAAAAATGGGCGGCAAACCCGCGGAAGCCCAACCCGTGCTGCTCGGCATCACGAAGGCTTCACTGGAGACCGAAAGTTTCCTCAGCGCGGCTTCCTTCCAGGACACCACGCGCGTCCTCACCGAGGCGGCCACGCTCGCCAAGGTGGATTATCTCCACGGTTTCAAGGAAAATGTGATCATGGGTCACATCATTCCGGCAGGCACGGGTTATGATTATCATCGCAAAGTTCAACTGAAACATTTGGTTGAATTGGAAGAAGAACCGGCCCCGGAACCCGCGTTATTAACGGAGAATCCGCTCGCCAGTTAAAAAAAGTGAAATAAAAGTTGCAACACAAAATAGTTTTGATATTATCCGCGCTCCGTTTCCCTGATTACTGGGAGCGACGCAAAAGCTGAAATGCCGACTATCAATCAATTGGTCCGTAAGGGCCGCAGTAAGTTAAAGCGCAAGTCCAAGTCACCCGCCTTGGAGGTCGCGCCTTTTCGTCGCGGCGTGTGCATCCAGGTCATGACCCGCACGCCTAAAAAGCCGAACTCGGCGATGCGCAAAGTAGCCAAGGTCCGTTTGACCAATGGCTACGAAATCATCGCCTACATTCCCGATGAAGGTCACAACCTTCAGGAACATTCCATCGTGCTCGTGCGCGGTGGCCGTGTGAAGGATTTGCCTGGTGTGCGCTATCACATCGTCCGCGGGACATTGGATGCCGCTGGAGTTGAAAAACGCCGCGTCAGCCGTTCCAAGTACGGAGTGAAGCGTCCGAAGGCCCCGAAGGCCGGAGCCGAAGCCAAGAAATAAAACGATTTTATGTCCAGACGTCGTCAAGCAGTAAGAAGGCCGGTGATGAAAGATGCGAAATACGGCAACACGCTCGTATCGCGCCTCGTCAACACGGTCATGCAGAGCGGCAACAAGAGTGTTGCGCAGCGCATCGTCTATGGTGCGTTCGATCAAATCGCGGAAAAGAACCCCGCGTCCAACCCGCTGGAAGTTTTGCAGCGCGCAGTTGACAACGCGAAGCCCCGGCTCGAAGTTAAGCCCCGCCGCGTTGGCGGTGCGACCTACCAGGTTCCTGTGGAAGTAACCACGGACCGGCAGTTCGCCTTGGCGATGCGCTGGCTGGTGGATTTTGCGGATGCCCGCAAAGGAATGCCGATGAAGGAAGCCCTCGCGGCTGAAATTCTTGAGGCTTATCAGGGGCAGGGCAACGCAATTCGCAAACGCGATGAAGTCCATAAGATGGCACAGGCCAACAAGGCCTTTGCACATTTCCGCTGGTAGTTAAACGATAATTGAGCGCGCCCCGAGGGCCGAAAGAAACTCGGGGCGCTTTTTAATCTCTAAAATTAAAATTTAGATGCAAGCTGTAACTGAAACGAAACCGGTCAATGCACCGGGCCGGCAATATACGATGGAGCGCACGCGCAACATCGGCATCGCCGCGCACATTGACGCCGGCAAGACTACGACCACTGAGCGTATTCTTTTCTACACCGGCCTGATCCACAAGATCGGCGACGTGGATGATGGCAATACTGTGACCGACTGGATGGAGCAGGAACGCGAACGCGGCATCACCATTACCTCCGCGGCTGTTACCTGTTTCTGGAAACAGAAGCCTGAAGCGGGCATCCAAAAGCTTTTCAATAATCTCGAAAATCGCGTCAACATTATTGACACCCCCGGCCATGTGGATTTCACGGCGGAAGTCGAGCGCTCCATGCGCGTGTTGGACGGCGCGGTTGCCGTATTCTGCGGTGTGGCGGGCGTGCAGCCGCAATCCGAAACGGTTTGGCGCCAGGCCACCAAGTATCATGTCCCCCGCATCGCGTTCATCAATAAGATGGACCGCACGGGCGCAAATTTTGAAAATGCGCTCAACGACATGCGCAAAAAACTCGGCGCGTATGCGTATCCCGTTTTTCTGCCCATCGGCGCGGAAGAACAGTTCGCCGGTGTCATTGATCTTGTCAATCAAAAGGCGTATGTCTGGGGACCAGGCGATGTTCCCAACGAAGGCCTAAAGTATGAGGTCACGGACATCCCGGCTGAACATAAAGAGCGCGCCGCCGCCGCTTTGCAGGAGCTGATCGAAGCCGTCTCGAACAAAGATGACGCGATTGCTGAACTCGTGCTGGAAGAAAAGCCGATTGAGCCTTTGGTTCTCAAGGCGGCGATCCGCCGTTTGACTTGCAAGATTGAATTCATTCCGGTTCTTTGTGGTTCCGCCTTCAAGAAAAAAGGCGTGCAGGTTTTGATTGATACCGTGGTGGATTATCTGCCCAGCCCGCTCGACGTTCCTCCCGCTGAAGGTCTCGAACCCGGCACGACCAACGTCGTCAAGGTGGACACGGATGACAACAATAAGTTCTGCTCGCTCGCCTTCAAACTCTGGACCGATGTGTTCGCGGGCAAGCTCGTATTCTTCCGCGTCTATTCCGGCCAGTTGAAGAAGGGCGATACTATTTACAATCCGCGCACGCGCAAGCGTGAACGCGTCAGCCGCCTCATGGTCATTCAAGGCAGCGAACGCAAGGACGTGGATCATGTTTATGCCGGCGATATCGCCGCGTTGGTCGGTCTGCGCAACATCACGACGGGCGATACGCTGTGCGATGAAGATTTCGACGTGACGCTCGAACCGCCAACCTTCCCCGAGCCGGTCATCAGCATGGCCGTCGAACCGAAGACCAAGGCCGACCGCGACAAGATGTCCGAAGGTTTGCAACGCCTCGCGGAAGAAGATCCGACGTTCCGCTGTTTCACCAACGAAGAAACCAGCCAGCTTATCATCGCGGGCATGGGCGAGTTGCATTTGGAAATCATCATTGATCGCCTCAAGCGCGAATTCAAAGTGGACGCCAATACTGGCGCGCCGCAAATCGCGTATCGCGAAACGATCACCAAATCGGCGGACGGCGAAGGCAAATTCATCCGTCAATCTGGTGGTCGCGGTCAATACGGCCACGCCCTCGTCAAAGTCGAGCCAAACGAAAAAGGCAAAGGCGTCGAAGTCCTCAACAAAATTGTCGGCGGCGCGATTCCAAAGGAATACATCCCGGCCGTTATTGACGGCATCGAAGAAGCCATTCGCAGCGGCGTATATGCCGGCTTTCAGGTCATTGACATCAAAGTCGAAGTCGTTGACGGCTCCTTCCACGAAGTGGATTCCAATGAACTCGCGTTCAAGATGGCCGGCATCTTCGCGCTCAAGGACGCCTTCAAGAAGGCGAGCCCCATTTTGCTGGAACCGATCATGAAGGTCGAAGTCACCACGCCTGATGAATATCAGGGCGATCTGCTGGGCGACGTCAATCGCCGCCGCGGCACGATCATCGGCATCGAAGCCAAGAATGGCCAGACCATCGTCAACGCCAATGTGCCCCTGGCCGAAATGTTCGGCTATGCCACGGCGATCCGCTCACTTTCCAAAGGTCGTGCCTCATACTCGATGGAACCGCTGACGTTCGAGCAGGTGCCCAACAGTGTGTTGACTACGATCCTTGACAGCGCAAAATCCAAACCCGCGGCACGTAGTTAAAACCAAATTATAAAATTGTTCTTTTTATGGCTGGACAACGTATTCGTACTCGCTTGAAAGCATTTGACCATCGGGTCATTGACCAATCCGCCCGCGACATCGCGGACACGGTCAAGCGCACCGGCGCCCGCGTCGCGGGGCCGATCCCTCTTCCGACCCGCGTCGAGCGGTTCACCGTTTTGCGCTCGCCGCATTCGGACAAGAAATCGCAGGAAACCTTCGAGCAGCGCACCCACAAGCGCCTGCTCGACATCATCGAACCCACGGCCAAGACTGTGGACGAACTTAAGAAACTCAATCTCCCCGCAGGCGTGGACATCACCATCAAGATTTGATTTTATGCTCGGCTTACTAGGAAAAAAATTGGGCCAGACGCGCGTCTATGACGAAAAGGGCGTCCTGTCTTCTGTCACCATCGTGCTCGCCGGTCCCAACCGCGTGCTACAATGCAAGACTGAAGAATCCGACGGCTACAACGCCGTGCAACTCGGTTTTGACGATCAGAAAGACCAGCGCGTCACCAAGCCGCTGCTCGGCCACATCAAAAAGCACAACGGCGCCGCAGTGAAACGCATCCGCGAATTCCGCAACTTCACGCTTTCGGTCAAACCGGGCGACATCGTCGGACCGACGATTTTTGCCAAGGGCGATTTTGTGGATGCCATCGGCGTCACCAAGGGCCGAGGCTTTGAAGGTGTCATGAAGCGTCATAATTTCCGCGGTGGCGATGCTTCCCACGGCGCAAAAGGCTGGCGCCGCCGCCCGGGCGCCATCGGTCAGCGTCTGTTTCCAGGTACCGTTATGCGCGGCATGCGCATGCCTGGTCACATGGGCCAGATCCGCCGCACCGTTCAGAATTTGGAAATCATACAGGTTCGCGAAGCCGAAAATCTGCTGTTAATCAAGGGTGCTGTTCCGGGTGCCAACGGAGATTATGTCGTGATTCGTGAGGCGAAGAAATTGCGCAAAGGCTCCGCTGCCGCGGCTGCTGCTATCGCCGCACCCGCCGCCGCTGCAAAGAAAAAATAACGGATGCACATGAAACTCAAGATTCAAGATATCAAAGGCAACAGCCAGGGTGAATTGGAAGTGAAATTTCCGATCATCGAAAATGGCAAGGGCACGCAAGCCGTTCACGACACCGTAGTCGCTTATAACGCTGCGCAACGCAGTGGTACCGCCTGCACTAAGACCGCGGGCGAAGTCGCCGGCACGAACAAGAAGCCTTGGAAGCAAAAAGGCACTGGCCGCGCTCGCGCTGGTTCTTTCCGTTCGCCCTTGTGGCGCGGCGGTGGCGTGGTCTTCGGTCCCAAACCTCGCGATTACAGCAAGAAAGTTTCGCGTTCGACCAAGCAACTTTCGTTGCGCAAGGCGCTCAGCGAACGTCTGCACGCGGGCGATGTCCTCGTGGTGAACGAAATCAAATTGGGCTCGGCGAAGACGAAGGAATTCACCGGCATCCTGTCCGCGTTGAAGCTGGTCGGCACAGCGTTGATCGTCGCTCAACCGGGCGACAAGAATTTGACGCTCGCGTCGCGCAACGTGGCGAACGTCCATTTGACGACGAGCGAATCATTGAACACTTATCAGGTATTGCGCAGCGACAAGCTGGTTTTCACCCGCGGCGCCTTTGAAAAAGTCGAAGAGCGTTTGAGCAAGGAATAATTTCATCATGAATTCTTTTGATATCGTTAAAACCGTGCGTCTGACCGAAAAGGGGACGCGGCAGGGTGAAAAACTGAACCAATACACCGTCGTGGCCGACCGCCGCGCGAACAAAGTCCAGATCCGCCACGCGGTGCAGGAATTGTTCAAGGTGAAGGTGATCAAAGTGAACACTCTCAATGTGCGCGGCAAAGCCCGCCGCAAACGCACCTCCCAGGCTGGCAAAACGCCCGACTGGAAAAAGGCGCTCGTGACCTTGAAAGAGGGCGACAAAATTACCCTGACCTAAACTGATTTGAGCTTATGAAAGTTTACCGACCACTAACGCCGTCCACGCGCTACATTACTGTCGCGTCGTACGCCGACATCACGAAGACCAAGCCCGAAAAGAGCCTGATCTTCACCCGCAAGAAAACGGGCGGGCGCAATCATTTCGGTCGCGTCACCAGCCGCGGCATCGGCCGGGGCAACAAGCAGAAGATTCGTAATGTTGATTTCAAGCGCAACAAGCACGGCATCGTCGCTTCGGTGATCGCGATTGAATACGATCCCCGCCGCACGGCCCGCCTGGCGTTGCTGCAATATGCGGATGGCGAAAAGACTTACATCATCGCTCCCGTCGGTTTGCAGGTCGGCGCGAGATTGATGAGCGGCGCGACTGCGGCTCCTGAAGTGGGAAATAATCTTCCTTTGAGCGCGGTTCCCGTGGGTCTGCCGATTCACAACATCGAATTGGTTCCTGGCAAGGGCGGCCAGATGGTTCGCACCGCTGGCGCTGCCGCGACTTTGATGTCGCGCGACGAAGGCTACGCGCAAGTACGTTTGCCCTCGGGCGAAATTCGCCGCATCAACGAAAGTTGCCACGCCACGATCGGCCAGGTCGGCAACACCGAACACGAAAATGTCATTCTCGGCAAAGCCGGGCGCAGCCGTCATCGCGGCATCCGTCCGTTGAGCCGCGCAGTCGCGAAGAACCCGGTGGATCATCCGATGGGTGGCGGTGCCGGCAAGACTTCGGGCGGCGGTCATCCGGTGACGCCTTGGGGTGTCATCACCAAGGGCAAGAAAACGCGCAATCGCCGCAAGCTATCGAACCGCTTTATTTTGGTTCGTCGCGATGGCCGGCCAATGAAACTCAAATAATAATTTATGGGACGTTCGATTAAAAAAGGCCCGTTCGTCGAGGCTCATCTGCTGGAAAAGATCACGAAGCTTAACGCTGCCGGTTCGAAGAAGCCGATCAAGACTTGGTCGCGCCGCTCGATGATCACGCCGGAATTTGTCGGCCACACGTTCAACGTGCATAACGGCAAAGTTTTTAACCCGGTGTTCGTCACCGAAAACATGGTGGGCCATCGTCTCGGCGAATTTTCGCTGACTCGCACGTTCAAGAAACACGGCGCGCACACGGCCAAAGCGGAAGCCAAATAGCCTATGCAAGTCCAAGCCATTACCAAAAATATCAACATGTCCGCGCAAAAAATGCGCGAAGTGGTTCGTCAGATCCAAGGTTTGCCCGCGCTGCAGGCGCAGGCTATTCTTGCGGTCGTCCCGCGCAAGTCCGCGCGGTTCGTCGCCAAGACCTTGAAATCGGCCATCGCCAATGCCGAAGACCAGGCCCGCTACCAAAAGATCAACCAGTTCAAGACTGAAAACTTGAAAGTGCGCTCCGCGGTGGCCGGCACGGCAACGACCGCAAAGCGTTTTACTCCGAAAGCGCGTGGTTCGGCCGGACCGATCCTCAAGCGCCATTGCCACATCAAAATCATTTTGTCAGACGAATAATTGTAATTGTTATGGGCCAAAAGACTAATCCAACGGGATTGCGCATCGCGGTCAATAAAGACTGGCGCTCCAAGTGGTATGCCGGCAAAAAAGATTTCGGCAAACTGCTGACCGAAGACCGCCAGATCCGCGATCTGCTCAAGAAGAAACTCGAGTCGGCCTCGGTGCCGCGGATTTTGATCGAGCGCGCGGCGACGCGTTGCCGCATCACGATCATGACCGCCCGCCCGGGCGTGGTCATTGGCCGCAAAGGCGCGGAAATTGACAAGCTCAAGGAAGAATTGAGCAAGATGACCGGCAAGGAAATTTACGTGGACATCCTCGAGATCAAGACGCCGGAATTGGATGCCCAGCTCGTCGCGGAAAATATCGCGTTGCAGCTCGAACGCCGTGTTTCCTTCCGTCGCGCGATGAAAAAAGCATTGCAGACCACGAAGGATTTTGGCGCGGAAGGCATCAAGCTTCGTTGCGCCGGTCGTCTCGGCGGTGCGGAACTCGCCCGCGTGGAGCAATATCATTGGGGACGCGTCCCGCTTCATACGTTGCGCGCGGACATTGATTACGGATTTGCCGAAGCGAGCACTGTCTATGGCAAGCTCGGCGTGAAATGCTGGATTTGCAAAGGCGAAACCAAAGGTTCGAAAGTGCAGCAGCCGCAGGCGCCCGCGCCGATCGCTGCCGCTCCTGAAGCTGCTTAATTTTTTAATAGGAATTTTTTATGCCATTGATGCCCGCAAGAGTAAAGTATCGCAAAATGCACCGCGGCAGCCGCACGGGGATGGCCTCGCGCGGACAGACGGTCGCCTTCGGCGAATACGGATTGCAATCCCTGGAACGCTGCTGGCTTGATACCAAGCAAATCGAGGCCGCGCGCGTCGCGGTGACGCGTTACATGAAACGCCGTGGCAAGGTCTGGCTGCGGGTTTTCCCGGACAAGTCGTACACCAAGAAGCCGCTCGAAACGCGAATGGGCAAAGGCAAAGGACCGCTCGAATCCTGGGTGGCCGTCATTCGCCCGGCGAATGTGCTGATTGAAGTGGACGGTGTGACGGAAGCGGTGGCCCGTGAATCCATGCGTTTGGCCGCGACCAAGCTGCCGATCAAAACCAAGTTTATTTCCCGCCACAAAGTAGGTTGAGCCAATTTATGAAAATGTCGGATCCTAAAATTAAAGATGCCACCGCCGATGAGCTGGCGGCCATGGGCCGTGACCTGCGGCACGAGATGTTCACCCTGCGCTTGCAGCAGGCGAGCAGTCAGTTGGAAAAACCGGCGCGCCTGCGGAATATCCGCAAGGACATCGCCCGGGTCGAGACCCGGATTTCCCAACTCCGCAAAAAAGCGAAATAACTGATTTGTATGGCTGAAACAACTGTCAATCTCACGGATCGTGGCCACCGCAAAGAGCGCGTCGGCGAAGTCATCTCCAACAAGATGACCAAAACCATCATCGTGCGCGTCGAACGCCGTTTCCCGCATCCCCGCTACAAAAAAGTGGTGACCGGCTACAGCAAATTTTACGCGCATGACGAAAAGAGCGAAGCCAAGATCGGCGATCGCGTGCGCATCCGCGAGACGCGCCCCCTTTCCAAAACCAAAAACTGGCGCCTCGTGGAAGTCGTCGAGCGCAACGCTGACGCCGCTCCCGTCGCCGCCTAGACTATTTGAATTATGCTACAGGTACGTTCCATTCTGGATGTGGCCGACAACAGCGGCGCGAAACGCGCCGCAGCCATCGGCGTGATCGGTCGTAACAAGCGCTACGCCATCATCGGTGATGTCATCAAGGCGCATATCAAGGAAGCCGCCCCGGATGGGACCGTCAAGAAGGGCGACGTGGTGGACGCAGTGGTCGTTCGCACCCGCCAGCCGATTCGCCGGAGCGACGGTTCGTACCTGCGCTTTGACAGCAACGCGATTGTCATCATTGACAAGGAACACAACCCGCGCGGCACGCGCATCTTTGGGCCGGTCGCCCGTGAATTGCGCGAGAAGCGTTTTATGAAGATCGTCTCGCTCGCGCCAGAAGTGATTTAATTATGAAGAGTTTTCATGTAAAAAAGGGTGATGAGGTCGTCGTGATCGCCGGCTCCGAAAAGGGCAAGCGCGGCAAGGTCATCTCGATCGCCGTCAAAAAAGAACGCGTCATCGTGGAAGGCGTCAAGCTGATCAAGAAGCACATGCGCCAAAACAAGAACAACCCACAAGGCGCCATCGTGGAACGCGAAGGCACCATTCACATCTCCAATGTGATGGCGGCGGAAGCATTCGACGCGCGCGCCAGCAAGCGCGGCACCGCCCCGGCAAAAGCATAATTTAATATTTAATTTAATAACATAACGACCCCGGCAAAATCCGGGATCACAAAAATGAAACCAAGACTCTACGAAAAATTTGTCAACGAAGTGCGGCCCGCGCTCCAGGAAAAGCGCAAGTACACAAACGTGCACCAGGTTCCGCGCATGGAAAAAATCGTCGTTAACATGGGCGTGAGCGCCTCGCTCGAAAAGGGCGCGATTGACGACGCCGCGAAAGACCTTGCGATGATCACGGGCCGCAAGCCGGTCATCAGCCTTTCGCGCAAGAGCATCGCCAATTTTAAGCTGCGCGAAAACCAGCCCATCGGCTGCCGCGTGACGCTGCGCCGCGAAGCGATGTATGAATTTTTTGACCGCCTCGTCGCCGCCGCGCTGCCGCGCATCCGCGATTTTCGCGGCATCTCGACGCGCTCGTTTGACGGACGCGGGAACTACTCGCTGGGTGTTTCCGACCAGACGATTTTTCCGGAGATCGAATTGGACAAGATCAAGCGGCAACAGGGAATGGACATCACGATTGTGACCAGCGCGCCGACGGATGCGGAAGCGTTGGATTTGTTGAAACTGATGGGCATGCCCTTCGCGGAAGGAAGATAATTTTATGGCTAAGAAATCATGGTTGGAGCGCAATAAGAAAAAAGCCGAGACGGTTAAGAAGTACGCCGCGCTGCGTGCCGAGTTGAAAGCCAAGGGCGATTACGCCGGCCTGGCCAAGCTGCCCCGCAATGCGAGTCCCACGCGCGTCGTGAACCGTTGCGCAATGAGCGGACGCCGCCACGGTTATCTGCGCAAGTTCAACTGCTCGCGTTTGACTTTCCGTGAAGCGGCCTTGAACGGATTGATCCCGGGCGTAACGAAAGCGAGCTGGTAAATTTTATGACTGACACGATTTCTGACATGTTGACCCGCATTCGCAACGCCAGCCGCGTCATGCTGCCCGGCGTCGAAATGCCGCACTCCAAAATGAAGGAGAGCATCGCGCACATCCTGAAAAAAGAAGGCTACGTGGCCGAAGTGGCCGTCGAAGGCAAAGTGCCCAAGAAGATCAAGCTCAAGCTGAAGTACGAAGGCCGCAAAAGTGTGATCGAAGGTTTGCGCCGCGTGAGTACGCCCGGTCTGCGCCGCTATGTGGGCGCGACGGAAATTCCGCAAGTGCGCAACGGCCTCGGTATCTCAGTCGTCTCCACGTCGCAAGGCGTGATGACCGGCACGCAAGCCCGCAAGAACAATCTCGGGGGGGAATTGATTTGTTACGTTTGGTAAAATTTTAAAGTTATGTCACGCATTGGAAAACAACCGATTGTCATTCCGCCCAAGGTCAAGGTGGCGGTGAACGGCCAGAAAGTTTCGGTCGAGGGCGCCAAGGGCAAACTCAACCTGGAACTCCACCGCCGCACCAGTTTGAAGGTCGAGGGCGACAAGGTCATCGTCAGCCGCGAAGGCGAAGACGCCGAAGCGAAGGCGATGCACGGACTCAGCCGCGCGCTGGTCAATAACATGATCAAAGGTGTGAGCGAAGGTTTCGTGAAGCGTCTGGAAATTCAGGGCGTCGGTTTCAAAGCCGCCGTGCAGGGCAAGAATGTGAACCTGAGCCTGGGCTATTCACATCCGCTGCTTTATCCTATCCCTGACCAAATCAAGGTCACGGTCGAGGAAAATACCAAACTGGTCATCGAGGGACCGGACAAAGCCGTCGTGGGCCGCGTGGCCGCGGAGATCCGCAGCTATTACCCGCCGGAACCGTACAAAGGCAAGGGCGTTCGCTATGCCGGCGAGAAGGTCATCCGCAAAGAAGGCAAGACTGTTCAATAATAATTAACCGGTTACGGCGCATCCGTGACCCCAAAGCAATGAGAACCGAAAAGAAACAACGACTTGGGCAACTTCGCCACTGGCGCATACGTAAAAAAGTCATCGGAACGAAAGATCGTCCCCGCATGAGCGTCTGCTTCAGCAACCAGAACATTCACGTGCAGTTCATTGACGATAAGACCGGCGTTACGCTGGCCTCGGCTTCAACGGTGCACAAGGACATGCCGAACCGCGAAAAATTGAACGGCAACGTGGCGTCCGCCAAGACGGTCGGCACGAAAGCCGCCGAGGCGGCGAAGAGCAAAGGCATCAGCCAGGTCGTGTTTGACCGTGGCACGGCCCGTTATCATGGCAAGGTGAAAGCGCTGGCGGATGCCGCGCGTGAAGCCGGGCTTAAATTTTAATTCAACCAATAAATACTGTGGCTGATATATCTAGAGCAGGTGGCGGTGGCAATAGCGGTGGCGGTCCCGGCGGACCACGTGGCGGGCGCGGCTTTGGCCGTGGGCGCCGCAATGCGGGTCCCGGAGAAAATGCGCCGGAATCCGGCGGCGATGGATCGTCCTCGCAGGAACTCGTCGAAAAAGTCGTGTTCATTAACCGTTCCGCGAAAGTGGTCAAAGGCGGACGCCGTTTTAATTTCAGCGCACTCGTGGTGGTCGGTGACAAGCGCGGCCGCGTGGGCATCGGTTTGGGCAAGGCCAGCGAAGTGGCCGACGCCATCCGCAAAGGCGGCGAACTCGCGCGCCAGCACATGGTTAGCGTGTCGTTGAAAGACGCCACCATCCCGCACGAAATTTTGTCACACTACGACGGCGCGAAAGTTTTGCTGCGTCCCGCTTCTCCTGGAACGGGCATCATCGCGGGCAAGACCGTCCGCTCCGTGCTGGAATCCGCCGGCGTGCGCGACATCCTCACGAAATCGCTCGGTTCAAAAAATCCGGCAAACGTGGTGAAAGCAACATTGCAGGCGCTTCAACGCCTTCGTTTGCGCGAAGATATTTATAAGAGCCGCGGTCTCGCGGTAAAAAAGACGCCGCCTCCCGCACCTGCGGAACCGGCTGCAACCGTCACTGAATAATCAAATTTATGCGTTTACACGATCTCAAATACCGTCCCGGCGCCAAACATCGCCGCAAGCGCATTGGCCAGGGTGAATCCAGCGGCCACGGCAAGACCAGCGGACGCGGTGGCAAAGGCCAGACCGCGCGCTCGGGCAGTTCCATCCGCCCCGGTTTTGAAGGCGGCCAGATGCCCCTCATCCGCCGCATTCCCAAGCGCGGGTTCAACAACACCAGCCACGGCACGGAATACATTCCCGTCAATCTCGACGAGTTGAACAGCTTTGAAGAAGGTGCGCGCGTGGACGAAACGGCCTTGCGCAGCCTCGGCCTGGCGAATGGCAAAATGACCCGCATCAAGATTCTCGGCACCGGCGAAGTTTCCAAGAAACTCACCGTGAGCGCGCATGCGTTCAGTGCTTCCGCCAAGTCGAAAATTGAAGCCAAGGGCGGCACCTGCGAAATCATCAATACGGATCGTGTCCGTCCGCAGGGTTATGCAAAACCTGAGAAGGCCAGGAAAGCCAAATCTTCCAAACCTGCGGGCGCATAGCCTCTGCACCACTGAGACATGTTCCGCTCAATCCTTAATACCTTCAGTAACTGCTTCAAGATCCCGGAGTTGAAGTCGCGCATTGGCTTCACGTTTTTGCTGCTTGCGATTTGCCGTCTTGAGGCGTACATCCGCGTTCCCGGATTGGACGGCAAGGCGTTAACGGAATTCCTGCACTCGAACTCCGGCGGCAACGGCGGCGCGTTGAGCATGTATAATCTGTTCACCGGCGGCGCGCTGGAAAATTGCGCGGTCGGCGCGTTGGGCATCATGCCTTACATCAGTGCGACAATCGTGCTGCAGTTGCTCACCGCAGTCGTGGGCAGCTTGAGCAAAATGGCGCGTGAAGAAGGTGGCCGCGTCAAGATCATCAAATATGGCCGGTACCTAACGGTTTTGCTGTGTGCGGGCCAAGGCTTGTTCACGGCGTATGGCTGGGAACATATCAATGGGTTTAATGGACAGTTAGTGTTGTCTGACAATATCTGGTGGTATCGCATCCAGACGACGATTGTGCTGACGACGGGCACTCTGTTGTTGATGTGGCTCGGTGAGCAGATCACCGATCGCGGCATCGGCAACGGCATTTCGCTGATCATCACCATCGGCATCCTGGCGCGTTTGCCGGCCGCCATTCGATCATTGGGCGATATGTTTTTCCCACCGGCTGGTATCGAGCGCCAATATAATCTCGGTCACGCGGTTGCGTTGCTGTTGTTACTTGCAGCGGTTGTGGCGGGTGTCATTGCGGTCACGCAAGCTGAGCGCAAGATTCCGGTGCAATACGCTCAGCGCGCTGTCGGCCGCAAGATGTATTCGGGCGGAACGTCCTTCCTGCCGTTGCGATTAAATTTTGCCGGCGTGATGCCGATCATTTTTGCGCAGGCGATTCTGATGGTTCCGCAGCAAATGTTCTCCAAGATTGGCGCCGCGGTTCCTGCGTTGAAGTTTTTGAGCCGCATCGGGGCGTTGCTGACAGAGCGTTCGATGGTTTATATCATCATCTACTCTCTAATGATTTTGTTTTTCTCGTATTTCTGGACGGCTACACAATTCAATGAGTTGCAGATTTCCGATGACTTGAAGAAGAACGGTGGTTATGTGCCGGGCGTGCGCCCTGGCCAGGCCACCAGCAATTATCTCCACAATGCCATGAGCCGCATTACGCTGGCGGGGGCGGTGTTTCTGACGGTCATCGCAGTAATCCCGATTTTCCTCGCAAGCTGGATGCATATTCCGATTGCGGTCTCCACATTCTTCGGCGGCACGAGCATGCTGATTCTTGTGGGTGTGCTGCTGGACACGATGCGCCAGATGGAATCGCACCTGATGATGCGCCATTACGACGGCTTTCTTAAAGGCAAGCGCGGTGGCGGCGGTTCACGTTTGCGCGGCAGATTTTAATCGCCATCCGACCGGAGACGATTCCGGTTTGAAAGGCAGATTTGAGCTGGCTCAAAATGATTGTTCTGAAAAATGAGCGGGACTTGGAAGCGATGCGGCCCGCTTGCACGCTGGCCGGAACGGTGTTGGATGAAGTGGCGGCGTTCGTGAAGCCGGGCATGACGACGAAAGACATTGATGTCTATGCGGCGTCCCGGATCAAGAGTTACGGTGGCAAGAGTGCGTTTTTAGGTTATCGTAAGTATCCGTGTAATATCTGCATCTCGGTAAATGAGCAGGTCGTACACGGTCTGGCGGGACTGCGCCGGGTGGAATTTGGTGACATAGTTAGTTTGGACGTCGGCGTTGTGTATAACGGATTTATCGGAGACACGGCGCGGACAGTGGCAGTCGGTGGTTGCGGTGTACCGGCCCAGCGGTTGATGGATGTAACGGAAAAGTCGCTGTATGAAGGAATTGCACAGGCAGTTTCCGGCAAGCGAGTTTCGGACATCTCGCGGGCCATACAGAACTACGTTGAAAGCAACGGGTTCAGTGTCGTGCGCGAGTTCGTGGGCCACGGCGTGGGCCGCTCGATGCATGAAGAGCCGCAGATACCGAACTTTGTGGACGGAAAATCGTCCCCGAAGCTGCGTCCGGGAATGACGCTGGCGATTGAGCCGATGGTCAACGCCGGGACGCCCGGAGTAAAAATTTTAAATGATGGCTGGACAGTAGTGACGCAGGATGGTTCACTATCCGCCCATTTTGAGCATACGGTTTTAGTCACTGAAGGTGAGCCGGAGATTTTGACATGGCCCGAGCGGATGCCATCGAAGTTGAAGGCTCAGTAGTGGAAGCTTTGCCGCACGCGATGTATCGGGTCGAGTTGGCCAACGGACATCGGGTGCTGGCGCATTTTAAGGGCCAGGCCCGCAAAAACGCGGTGAGTTTGGCGGCTGGCGATAAGGTAATGTTAGAGATGTCGCTGTTCGATTTGTCGAACGGCTGCATAGTGAGCAACGAGAAAAAATTATGAAAGTTCGCGCATCAGTAAAAAAGCTTTGCGACAACTGCAAGGTCGTCCGGCGCAAAGGCGTCATCCGTGTCATTTGCACGAATGCCCGCCACAAACAACGTCAAGGATAATAGAATTTTATGGCACGCATTATTGGAGTGGAAATTCCCGGCGAGAAGCGCATTGATATCGCACTTCGCTACATCTACGGCATCGGCCCGGTCAACGCCAAGGTCATCCTCGAAAAAGCGAAGATTGACCCGAGCATCCGCGCGAAGGACCTGAACGAGCAGCAGATGTCGCAGATCGTTCACGCCATCCAGGACGGCAAATACGTCATCGAGGGCGATCTGCGCCGCGAACTGGGCATGAACCTCAAGCGCCTTCAGGGCATCAAGTGTTACCGCGGCATTCGCCATCTGCGCAGTCTGCCCGTCCGCGGCCAGCGCACCCAGACGAATGCGCGCACGCGCAAAGGCCCGCGCAAGACTGTCGGCGTGCAACGCAATCCCAACGCCAAAACCGGCATCCACTAATCAATTTTTATGGCTGAAGAAAAAAAGAAACCGGCTCCCAAAAAGGAAGCGAAACCCGAAGGCGCCGCCGAGGAAAAGACGGCCGCCAAAGCCGGCGAAGCGAAGCCCGCGAAGAAACCCGCTGCCGGTGCTGAAGGCGCTGCTGAAGCGAAACCTGCCGAAGGCGTCGTCGCCGCGGCTGTGGCTCCCACCGCGGCGGAGTTGCTCGCGGACGATCCCAATGCCAAGAAAATCATCAAGGCCAAGGGTGCGAAAAATATTTCCACCGGCATCGCGAACATCCTCGCGACCTTCAACAACACCCAGGTAAGCATCACGGATTTGCACGGCAATTTGCTGGGCTGGTCCAGTGCCGGCCGGGTGGGTTTCAAGGGTTCGCGCAAGAGCACCGCGTATGCGGCGCAGCAAGTCGCTCAGGACGCCGCCCGCCAGGCGATGGCCCACGGCATGCGCGAAATCGAAGTGCGCGTGAAGGGTCCTGGCTCCGGCCGTGAATCGGCCATCCGCGCTCTCCAGGCCATCGGCCTCGAAGTCACCGTCATCAAGGACGTCACGCCCGTTCCCCACAACGGCTGCCGCCCGCGCAAGAAACGCCGCGTTTAATCAACCTCAATATTTTAAGTTATGGCTCGTTATACAGGTCCCCGCGTTCGCATCAGCCGCCGTTTCGGCGTGCCCATCTTTGGCCCCTCGAAATATCTCGAGCGCCGCAATTACGGCCCCGGCGTTCACGGCCCGAAGTCCCGCCGCAAGCACACGGATTACGGCCTCGGCTTGATCGAGAAGCAAAAGTTGCGCTATTACTACGGCCTCATGGAACGCCAGTTCCGTGGTGTCTATGAGCGCGCACTCCGCCGCCGCGGTGTCACCGGCGAACAGATGTTGCAGATCCTCGAGACCCGCCTCGACAACGTCGCATTTCATCTCGGTTTTGCCGCCACGCGTTCCGCGTCGCGCCAGTTGATCAGCCACGGCCACGTGAAGGTCAATGGCCGCAAGGTGAACATCCCTTCGTTCGCGCTCAAGGTGAACGATATCGTGGAAGTCAAAGAGTCCAATGTCTCGCGCCAGCTTGCCACCAAGAACATGGAAATGGCGACCAGCCGCGCGGTGCCCGATTGGCTTTCGTTGAACAAGGAAGGCTTCAAAGGCGTGATTATGCGCATCCCTACCCGGGATGAAATCCAGCCGATCGCGAACGAGCAGGCCGTTGTTGAATTTTATTCCCGTTAATTAAAACCGCCCTTCTCGCGAAGGGCACAAAAAGGCAAATACACGGGTCGTTCCGGCGCGGGAATAAAACCGGGGCGATCAGATTACATTTGCCAGAAAGAAAACCATGCCAGTACGTTTAGGACGTTTCGAAATGCCCAAACGGTTGACCAAGGAAGAGTCAACCGCAACGGAAACCTACGCCAAGTTTGTCGCCGAACCCTTTGAAACCGGTTATGGCCACACTATCGGCAATTCCCTGCGCCGCGTGTTGCTCTCTTCTCTCGAAGGAGCGGCCATCACCTCGATCAAGATTGACGGCGCCATGCACGAATTCACCACTGTTGACGGTGTGGTGGAAGATGTCACCGACATCGTGCTCAACTTGAAGAAAATTTTGTTCAAGGCCCACAGCCGTGAACCGCAGACGCTCTTGCTTTCCGTGAACAAGGAAGGCGAAGTGCTCGCCGGCGATATCGAGCTGAACCAGAACATTGAACTTGTCAATCCCAAGCAGCACATCTGCACGCTCGACAAGAAGAAAAAATTTGAGATGGAGCTTGAAGTCAAAGTCGGTCGCGGCTTTTGCCCGGGCGATGAAAACAAAAAGCCCAACCAAGCCATTGGCGTGGTCGCGATTGACTCGTTGTTCTCGCCCGTGACGCGCGTGCGTTACGCAGTCGAGAGCGCGCGTGTCGGTCAGCGCACGGATTATGACCGTTTGCTGATTGAGATCTGGACGGATGGACGCATTTCGCCGGATGACTCGCTCACGCAAGCCTCGGCTATTCTCCAGCATCATTTGGATGTGTTCGTCGGCTACGACAAGAACGCCATCGAATTCGAAGAAGTGGTGGACAAGCAGGACGAGGAAAAGACCAAGCTCAAGAAACTGCTCGGCATGAGCGTGAACGAAATCGAGCTGAGCGTCCGCGCCGCCAACTGCCTCAACAACGCGAACATCACGACCGTCGGCCAGTTGGCCATGAAGACCGAAGCTGAGATGCTCAAATACCGCAACTTCGGCAAAAAATCCCTCAACGAAATCAAAGAGAAGCTGTCCTCGCTCGGCTTGACTTTGGGCATGACCTTCGACGCGGACACGCTCGAAACGCCCAAGGAAGACGCCGCCGCTGTGGCCGCCACCGTGGAATAATTGTTATGCGACACCTTAAACGAACCGCCAAGCTGGGCCGTACCGGCACGCACCGCAATGCGATGCTCGCCAACCTGGTTTGCAGCCTGATCAAACACAAACGCGTCACCACTACGCTGGCCAAAGCCAAAGCCGCGCGTTCTGTCGCCGAAAAAATGGTCACTCTCGCCAAGGCCGGCACGGTCCACGACCGCCGTCTCGCCGCCGCGCGTTTGCACCAGGAAGACGCCGTGAAGATCCTCTTCAACGAACTCGCTCCCGTCCAGAAAGAGCGCCACGGTGGTTACACCCGCATCGTGAAGTTGCACCAACGCCAGGGCGATGCTTCGCAGTTGGCCATCCTTGAATGGGTGGACGCAACGGCCGCCGCTGAGCCCGCTCCTGAAGCGAAGGCTGAAACGGAAACCAAGCCGGAAGGCGAAGCCAAGCCTAAGAAAGCCAAGAAGGCCAAAAAGGAAGAAGCTTCTGCTGAAGCGAAAGCTTAAGCGCGAGATCAATTAATTCAAACCAAGCCCGTTCTTCGGAACGGGCTTTTTTATTTTCCGGACCAATATGGCGATCGTTATAGACGTTTTCTTGACACCGCCTTCAAGGTAGGATGCGCGGTCGCGCCGTCGGGCATTCTTTTGTTTTCGTTCGACAGGACGCCGGGATTATGTAATTAAGGCGCGACAAAACTGTGCGAATGAATTCTCAAGCGCGCTCGGTCAACACAGCATCAAATCAAGACCAAGGCAAGCGAAGTTCGCTGGGGATTTCCATGTGGGGAGCGCTGATTTTTTTTGCCGCCTTGTGGTGCCTGGATTTTCCGAAACCCTACATAGATGATTTATTTTATTGCAGTGGCGGATTGAGTCTCGCACAGGGTGGGGGACTCGATTATCCGTTGATCGCTGGTCAGGGACTTGCCCATTCTTTTTTTGTTTACCCGCCAACTCATTCGTACCTGCTCGCGGGATGGTTGAAATTATTCGGCATCAGCGCCGGTTCCATGACCGCATTTCCCATGGCGATGTATTGCCTCATCTCCGTGGCAACCATAGCGATATTGCGGCACAAACATTCTTCGGCGTGGGTGGAATGGTGCGTGCCGGTGGCGGTGGCGGCGGCATTTTTAAGGACAGGCGGTTTGCGGCCGGATGCTCTGGCCATCGCCATGCTGATGATGGCCCTGATGATTTTTGAGATCGCTCCGCGCAAGCACCGATGGCTGTTTTTATTCTTTCTCCTATTATTTTTCGTAGGCTCAACCGCGCCGCGCATGGCGATTTTTAGTGTCGCGATCATTTGTTTCGCAATTTTTAGTCTCTGGCGCGAACCCTTAAATACGCGGCCGAAAATGGAGATGGTTCTATTAAACACAATGACGGCGTTGGGAGTATCATTTTTAATTTTTCTTTTGATGATTCATTTTCGTCTGGGCGAATTCCTTTACACCTTCCGTCTTCATCTGACTCGGGTCGCCGATTTATCTTCTTCGACGCGGATGTTTATCATGGATGAAGTCGGCGTGCTGTCATGGCCATTGTTGGGGTTGCCGCTATTGCTCTTATTATTATTTCGTCGCCGCCCGTGGGATCGTCCAACCTGGTTTGTGGCGTGGCTGGGGATAACCTTCCTCATGGCTGGTGTTCTGGGAATGCTTGGGCCGGGGGCAATCTGGTTTCCTATTTTTGCTTCGCTGCTTTTGCTGGGATCCGGTTTTAGAACTATTTCCGGCTGGCGCGCGATCGGGATGCAGGGAGTGGTTCTTCTGGCGTTGTTGATCGGCAATGGAAAAAGTCTGGTTGCGGTTGGCGGAGAATTGACGGGAAAATTTCATCGCGGTCAGGGCGAACAGCGGGACGCGGCGCTGGCCTTGCAGCCAAGTCCGCAGCACCGGATATTTGTGGATACGGAACAAGCCCGGTATCTTTTCGGCTATCGCATCCCGCCGGGCTTTCTGGCATTTGAGTACGGGGCGCCATTTCCGAAGGAATATGTTTTTGAAGATTTGCGTCCGTCCGATATTTATTTGGTCGGGCCGCAAACTCTGGAAAAACTCAACGAGCGCACATTCCTTAATCACCCATCCCCTTCCAAATGGAAACCGGTCGGACCAAAACGCTGGTGGCTCAATCAATACCCACGCTGGATTTACATTATTCCGGCAGAAGATTGCGGGAAGTTACGAGCGCGATAATACTTTCTAAAATCCACTTCAATTTCCCGAAGGCAAGGACATCCGTTGAAAAAGCCAGATGAAGTCAGCGCTTTCAGAAGAGTCAATCCATAGCGGCAGCGCAAGAGTATCGGGCACGGGTGGTGGGCAGGTGCTGTTGAACTGCCAATGATGAATTTCCGAGTGTCCGTCCGCAAAAGAAAAACTACAGCCACCGTTGTGATAGGAGCCCGGCATGTCCACCCAATTATAATCAGGGTTGGCATATCCCGGCAAGGGAGATGGCGATTGCTCGACAAAATAACCGTCGTTGATGCTGTCAGGATGTTCGTCGAGAAAAACAAAAATTCCCGACGGATTTAAAATTTCGCCGTCCTTGAGAAATTGGCGGTAACCTTTGTTGTTAATATTGCCGCCGGAGACGAGCAGGTTGCCGGGATCGCCAATCATTGCATTCATCGAGACGCTGCGCACCCGCGCGGTGAAACCGGCATTTTTTTGGGCGTCGCTTAGCACGCGATCGGCGGGGCATCTATAAATGCTCGCCGAATAACCGGTGTAAGGTCCAAGCAGCGAGGTCGAGACGAATGCGGTGTTGGTATTCGCCGGAGCAGTTGTCCAATCCATGACGTTGTCCACCCAGTTGGGCTGGCCGGCCGGGGCGACGTTTAGAAGGCTGTTGCTGCCGACCACGCCGCCGAGATTGTAAACCAAACGATCCCCGTTATCGCCGGAATAAAGCGACCATGCGAAGGTTAATTGACGCGTATTGTTCACGCAACCGAGGGCAAGGGCGCGCGAGCGCGAGCGTGCCAACGCGGGGAAAAGCAACCCCGCAAGGATCGCAATAATGGCAATTACGACGAGTAATTCAACCAGGGTAAAACCATCGCCAGCGCGAGACCGGTAAGCTTGAAACAACCCAGCCGAACCGCTCTCACGTCTGCCGCTATGGAATTGAAGTGTCACGATGGGAAAAGGTGAGACACAAACCGATTCTGCAGGCTAGCAGTTAGGGAGGCCACTGTAAAGGGAGTTTTGGCCGGAAAACAGGGCAAAACGGGCGGAAAAACCTTTCGGATGTGCGAAACCAACGGTAGAAAGTTAAGTGACAAATGATTGCGGCGGGACGAAGATAAATCATCCGTGTTCGATCCATGACTAAAAAAATGGGAACAATTCGACCGGTTGGCGAGTCCTAACCAACATAACGGTCACATGGCTGATGAATTAGACTTCGATACGCTGGTGGCCCAATTTTACGGGCCGCTGTACCAGTTCGCTTATGGTCTGACGCGGGCAGAGGCCGACGCCAGTGATCTTACGCAACAAACATTTTACATTTGGGCCACCAAAGGCCATCAACTGCGGGATGGCTCCAAAGTGAAAACGTGGCTTTTTACCACCCTCCACCGGGAATTTCTGAACATGCGGCGCAAGGTCGTGCGGTTTCCCCATTCGGAATTGGAAGAGATGGACCACGAGTTGCCCGTCATCGCCCCGGAAATGGTGAATGCCCTTGATTCCATCCGCGCCGTCGAATTGCTTGAGCGCGTTGGTGAGCCCTATCAGGCGGCGTTGACACTTTTTTACATGGAAGACTGTTCTTACAAAGACATCGCCGAGATTTTGAATGTGCCGCTGGGAACCGTGCAATCGCGCATCTCCCGGGGGCTTGCACAACTGCAACAATTAGTCACCAGTCCCACCCCCAGCCAGCGCGAGTCGGCGCGAAAGGAGTTGCATGGATAGGTGCGAAGCGCGGGAAATATTATCGCTGTTCCGGCCGGGAACGAAAGACGCCGAAGACCCGAAAATCGCCGAGGCGTTGCGCTATGCCCAGACCGATGAAGAATTGGCACGCTGGTTCGCCGGGCATTGCAGCCTTTACGTGACCATGCGGGCGCGTCTGAAAGAAATCCCGGTGCCCTCAGATTTGCAGGCGAGAATCATGCGCATCGAGGCGCAGCAGCGCGGAAAAATAATTGACCTGCGGAAATGGTGGCTGCCGTTGACGGCGGCGGCAATGGTAGCGTTGCTCGGAATTATTTCGTGGATGATTTTCAGCCAGACGCGCCAGGATAATTTCAGTGATTATCGCGACCGCATGGCAAAGCTTCCACAGCGCGGTTATGCGATGACGATGTTCAACACGAACCTCGTGGAGATTCACACCTACCTTTTGAGCCATCAATGCCCTGATTACACCTTGCCCAAGCCGCTCACCATCCTTGCCGGTGAAGGTTGCGCGACGCTGGCCTGGCGCGATCGCAATGTCTCCATGATTTGCCTCAAGGATCCGGCGTCTCAACACGCGGTATATCTGTTCGCGATGGACGCAGCGAAAGTGGAAAACGCGCCGGCTTCGAGCCAGCCGGAATTTCGCCAGGTGCGCGACCTCATGACTGCAAGCTGGACCGTGGGCGATAAAATCTACGTACTCGCGGCAACTGGAACCGAAGCGGAATTGAAGCGTTATCTGAATTAAAAATCCACCAGGGAATCGCTGGCGATCGGTTTCTTCATCTCGCAGATTCACCAATGTTTTCAGGGGGGCAAACTACATTCTTACTTCTTGCCTGGCGTTTAAATCCTTGTTTTGCAGCCACTTCAATCCCCGCAATGCCCGCAAATGGGCATCCGCAATAGACCCGACAAGAAATCCGTATTCGTTCAACTTTGCGAAAGCGCGGACCGGTGATTAACTGTTTGCACGATGAATATGGAAATGCAGATGACAACGGCAACGGCAACGGAAACCACAGTGGTTCCCGCCGCGAAGAAAAACTCCGTTCTGTTTCCCGCTGTCTTCCGCCTCGCCCTCCTCGTCGGTCCCGAAGCCATCATCATGGAGACCATGTCCCACAGCCCGGTCATGATGCTCCTCGCAGGCTTCGCGGTGCTCGCCCTGTGGCTCTCGGTTGACATCGGTCCGTTCCGCGCCGCCGGTGCTCCCAAGCGCCAGAAGAAGGCCAGCCAACCCGCCGGTAAATACGCGCGGAACCTGACCAAAGCCCAGTGGTGGAGCTACCTGTTCTGTCGCTTGGTTATCGTCGTCGCGTTGCTGCACTCCCGCACGAATATTTAATTTTTTAGAATTTTTCAGGGTTATTGGTTATTGTTGAAGTGGGCCGGTTTCAGAAATGAAACCGGCTCTCTTTTTTGTACATGCACCGCAAAAATTTCCCGCCCTGGGGCATTTGAACATTTGAACCATAGCCCAATTCAGAGTATCAGTTAGAAGCAGTTGCTTTTTATGTTGCGGCGAATGACATGTCTATTCGAGGCGGCCTTTTTTTGGGGGCTCGCCGTGGCGTTGTTTGCCGGTTGTGGTCCCTCGCCATCGGCATCGAACAAAACGCCACCCGCAGAGATTCACGGCGAACCGATCACGCCCGTGAAAAATTCCTCCACCACGGTCGCCATTGCCGTTCCTATTCTCGCCGCTTCCATTTCCGCACCAATCACAAAAAATCCTGAGCCGATGTTGCTTGCCGAAAATTCCGATTACATTCCCGTAGGCTTCGATAAATTGGCGTCTTATCATTTTGAAACTGACGACACCCCTTACACCAATCAAGACGCCACCGCTGACAAGGCGAACCAGCAAATTCCCGATACGATCAAAAATTTGAGCGATAAAAAAATTTCCATCAAAGGTTTCATGTTGCCGTTGAAAGTGTCCGATGGTGTGGTGACAGAATTTTTGATCATGAAAGACCAGTCTATGTGCTGCTTCGGCACGACGCCGAAAATCAACGAGTGGGTCAGCGTCAAAACCGTGGGCGCGGGCGTGAAGCCGATCATGGACCAGCCCGTGAGCATGCTCGGCACGCTGCACGTCGGCGCGCTGCGCGAGAATGGTTATCTCGTGGGCATCTACCAAATGGACGGCGATAAACTTGTGGGGACGGATAATTGATGTTGCCTAACGCCTCCGATTATGTTCGCCAAATCAAATGAACGCTGAAGAAAAAGCCATCATCGAATTTCTGCGCGGCTATGGGCCTACATTCGTCACCGCCAAGGAAATCTCGCGCAAGGTCGGCGGACGCAAACGCTGTGAGAAAGAACCCGGCTGGGCGTTGCCGATCCTGGCAAAAATGACGCGAGAAGGAACCATCGAGGCGGACGCGCTTGGGCATTTCCGGCTGGTCAAACAGACGGACAAAAAAAAGCGCTTTGGGAAATTCGTTTCGCCACAGTTGCTGCGTATCCTGAAAAGCAGCGGGAGAACATTTGAGGCCATCGTCATTGACGAGGACGAAGAGCCAACCGAAGAGGAAAAGGAAAAAGAGAAAGAAGGCGAGAAGCCTTCTGAGGACGAGAAACTCTAAAAATGGGAGGGCGGGCGTACTCGCGAGCCGTGACTAGTATCAAGATCGGGACAATCTAATTTGCACTGTTCGTGCTCGCCGAAATTATTTTTACTGCCACCCGTGCATCGAGTCGTAGCGGAACGTCATTTCATTCGTCACATATCCTTTGTACCACTTCGCGTGGCCATCATCGAAAAGAATGTTTTGACCGCCATTATGAGTTTGCCACGCGGTTGAGGGCGTGCCGTTTTGATCGCCACCCACGCAATTCTGCGAGTAGTCGTCCTTGTCGGCATCGTCCGGAGTAAAATCCACGGTGTCACCCGATAACACATACGCCGACACATAAAGAATCTGCCGCGTGTCCACCGACGCAAAATTTTCATTGGCCGCGATGTAAGCCGCCCGGACGCCATTGAAATAACTATAGGAAGAGTGGATATCGGACGGACAATGATACGCGTTGGTGTTTTGCAGATACGGAATCAACTGCTGCATCCAGCTTGTTTGGAGCGTGTCGGTATCAACCTGGTTCCATGCGATCAATTTTCCCGATTCGGGATAGCGACCGTTGAAATCATCCGAGTAAAGCTGCATTGAGATGCTGATTTGATGCAGGTTTGAAGCGCATTGAATCGTCCGCGCGTGTTGTTTGGCCTCCGATAACGCGGGCAATAGCAACGCGGCGAGAATCGCGATGATGGCGATCACGACGAGCAACTCGATCAATGTGAACGCGCGCATCGTCCGCAAAACTTTACGGTCTATTTTCGATCCTGATTTCATCATTGCCGGAAATCCATCCACGCTGGAAGTCGCCGTGAACTGGATACAAAGCCAAATTGCCTAACTTGAGTTAGCCAGTAACTCAGACGCAGCACGGGGAAAGTTTCTTCAAAGGAAAACTGAGGTGGACGAAACAGAAATTATTTGCCGACGAGCGTTTGTTGGAAGTCGTCGAGATGACCGGCGAAAACCTGCGGCTTGAAATCGGGAATGGATTGCGCGTCCTTGAACAACTGATTGAGCGGCGCGTCGAGACGCTTGCTGGTATCGGGATCTCCGAGACCGGCAATGAGGCGGTCAAGCGCAAGAACGAGTCGCTCCGCGCGGCGGGCCACGGTGGAATGCTTGACATTGGGTTCGCGGAAACTCGCGCCCGTCGCCGCTAGAGCTTCGAGGCATTTGCGCGCATCGGCGGCAGACCAGGAACTGGCCGCAGCCTGCTTCGCGAAATCATCCGCCCACTTTTGTGCGGCGGCGGCGTTATTGGGAGTGACATCGCCAGAGATGGAAGCGGATGGCAGCGCGTCGTTGCCTTTCGCAGCGGACTCGAGCAACCAGAGCACGGCCGAAGTCCGCGCCTCGGCATGTTCACCGGCCACAGTTTCGCGGGATAATTGCCAGCTCATTTCGCGCAGCCCAACAGCCTGGCCGACCAGCCAGGTTTGCGGTCCCGACCAATTAGGCTTCTCTCGCCAATGCTTGGGCTCGGTGACCGATTGGCCGTCGAGTTCAAAAATCAATTCGGGATGGCCAGCTTTAAGAATATCACCATCCACATTTTGATGGCAGGCCACGCAACTATTCGCACGTGTATAAATATTGTCGAGGTCGCGCATGCCGGCGTGAACGCGATCAGCGTGGGTCCAATCAGGACGCGTGTGACCGAGCAGCCATTTTTGCGCGGGGCCGTGACAATTTTCGCACGAAACACCGGAAGCAGGATCGAGCGCCTTCACGAGCGCGTCGGTATTGGCAATCGTTTGAAAAGGTTCGTGGCAAACCGTACAGCGTGAACTCACCGTGGGATCGCTGATTTTTAAATTGTCCGCTATGCGGGCGGAACGCGCGCCGGTGAGCGTGGCGAAGGAGCGCGTATGCACATCCAATTTTTTCCAGCGAATGGTTTGATCGTGTTTTTCACCCGCACCCCCGTGGCAGCCGGAAGAAGCGCATGAAGACTCACCGAGAAAGGCACTCGCGGCAGAAGCATCCGTATCGGTGTTCTGCGCGTAGAGTGAAGTGGTGCGCGCCGTGAAAAGGGTCAGGAATAAACTGGCAAGCCAGACTGTGCTGGTATGATTGCGTCCCCAGTTTAGGCTTAGAAAAAGTCTTAAACTAAATCGTTTACTCCGCACGCTGGGTTTGTTAATAAACAAGCCAAGACAAAAATGCAATCAAAGAATGTAACCAATATTCCAACGAATGCAAAAAATCTTAGAGGGTAATCCGCTTCTGGTTATAGGGTACATTTTCCTGGGGATGCTTTTTGCGCAAGGATGTTTGATTCTGTGGGGCACACTCAAACGAGTTTATTATCAGCAGGAGCATCACCGTCTTTCCCGCGAGCGGCTTCAGTTGCAGGTCAAGGCCGCCGCATTGCAGTGCCGTGAAGTCGAGGCAAATAAAGCGCTCTGGAACGGTTTTAGAAAATTTCGCGTTGAAAAAAAATTCACTGAGTGCAAAGGCGTCTGCTCTTTTTATCTCAAGCCGCACGACGGCAAACCGCTGCCCGCCTACAAGCCCGGCCAGTATATTACCTTTCAATTAAATATTCCCGGCGTGCCCAAGCCGGTGGTGCGTTGTTACTCGCTTTCAGATAGTCCGCATCGGGGCGATTACTATCGCGTTACGATAAAAAAAGAACCAGCGCCGCCAGACAAACCCGAACTTAAGCCCGGCGTGGCCTCGAGTTATTTCGTGGACGTGGTAAAAGAGGGCGACATCCTCGACGTCAAGGCGCCGGCGGGAAATTTCTTTCTCGACATGGCAAAGGAAACTCCGGTCGTGCTCGTGAGCGGCGGCGTGGGTGTCACGCCGATGTTGAGTATGGCGCATGCGATCAACGCGGCGGGAGCACGGCGCGAAATTTATTTTTTCTTCGGCGCGCGCAACCACGACGAGCACATCCATAAAGAGGAAATGCTCCGGCTGGCTAAGGAGTATGAGAATGTCCACATGCATGTCTGCTACAGCCGCCCGGATACGGCGCGCGACAAAGCCGGCGTGGATTATCAGCATGAAGGCCGCGTCTCGGTGGAATTGTTCAAGGAAGTTTTGCCTTCCAATAATTTCGATTATTTCCTTTGCGGCAACGGCGCGTTCATGAAGTCTATTTCCGAAGGTCTCGAAGCGTGGGGCGTGCCGGACAAGAACGTGAACTTTGAAGCGTTCGGTCCCGCGACGGTGAAGAAAAAAGCCGCTCCCGCTCCCGCCGCGGTTACGGGTGCGCCCGCCGCCGGCATCGCCGTTACTTTCAGCAAGACTGGCAAGACCTGTGAATGGTCGCCCGGAGGCGGATCGCTTTTGGATTTCGCTTTGGAACAGGGAGTGCGCATTGATTCCGGTTGCCGCGCGGGAAGCTGTGGGAGTTGCCTCGTCGCCATTAAATCCGGCGACGTGGAGTATGTAAGTGAAGCAGGGGAAAAGCCCGAAACAGGTTCGTGTCTGACGTGCATCTGCAAGCCGAAGGGACCGCTGGTCCTGGACGCCTGATTTTGAATTGGCTGGGATTTAATATATGGCTTCCGTAACCGCTTTAGTGCTGGACCGGCCGCAACGCTGGGACAACGCTTTTGATTCCGAAATGACGCCGGAAATGGTGGCGCGCCTGCTTCAGTTGGCGCCTTTCCGGGACATGAAAGCGGAAAATTTTCCCAAGCGCCTCGCCCTCTCGGATATTCTTCAACACGACGTTCGCATCCGCCGTTTTGACAAGGACGAAATCGTGGTGCGTGAAGGCGATTACGGCACGTCGGCGTTCATGATCATGTCCGGCAAGGTGCGCGTAGTGCTCGGCAATCTGCCGGCCTCGGTGCTGGGCCGCCGTGAACCGACGCGCAAAGGGATCTTTAGAGTGCTGGCGCAGATTTTTACGTCGCGCAAGGAACCGGAAAGTTTCCGACCTTCGCAACTCAAGCAGGACAGCCGTGTCGCCGCGCGCAAGGGGCAAAACGATGAAGTGAAAGTTTTTCTCCAAGACGTGCCGCGCATCCTCGATGAAAACAAAACGGCCATCCTCGAACCGGGAGAATTTTTTGGTGAAATCGCCGCGCTGAGCCGCATGCCGCGCACGGCGACTGTTTTTGCGGACACCGACGAGACCGAATTGCTCGAAATCCGCTGGCAGGGTTTGCGCGATCTGATGCGCTATGACAACGGCCTGCACGAACACATAGATGCCATCTATAGGAAGCGCGCCCTAGCCGCGGCCTTGCGCGAGATCCCATTTTTCCGCCAGTTGACCGACAGTGAATTGCAGCAGGTGATGGCTCAAACCGAGTTCGGCACTTACGGCGAATATGACTGGTCGGGTGAATACAAGCGCCTCGCGCAATCCGGAAGCGGCAGCCAGAAACCGGAAGCGGTGATTGCGGCGGAAGGCGATTATCCCAATGGCGTGGTCATTATTCGCGCGGGCTTCGGGCGGCTCAGCCAGAAATTTGGCAATGGCAACCGCACCTTGAATTACCTCGGCGCGGGCCAGGCCTATGGTTTCGAGGAAATCGCACACAACTGGCAAAATCCCAAAGCGCCCGTCGCCCTGCAACATTCCCTGCGTGTCATCGGCTACACCCACGTGCTGATCGTGCCGACGGCGGTCATGGAATCCATTGTCCTGCCGACCTTGCCAAAGCGTCTCATGCCGGACCCGGTGGTCGAGCGCGTGGATCGCGAAATAGTCGCTCCCGAGCCGGTGGATGCAGCCGCCAAAATCGGCGCGGACACCTTGGAATTTTTGACCGAGAATCGTTTCTTCAACGGCACGGCTTCCATGGTGATTGACCTGGATCGCTGTACGCGTTGTGACGATTGCGTGCGTGCGTGTTCGACGGCGCATGATAACAATCCGCGTTTTCTCCGCCACGGCCCGTCAAATGGAAATATTATGGTCGCCAATGCGTGCATGCATTGTGTGGACCCGGTTTGCATGATCGGCTGTCCGACCGGCGCGATCCACCGCGATGCCTTCGGCGGCCAAGTCGTGATCAACCCGATCACCTGCATTGGTTGTCGCGCCTGTTACAATAATTGTCCCTACGACGCCATCCGCATGGTGGAGATCCGCGATACCTCCGGCGAATTCATGGTGGACCAGGACATGAAGCCGATCAGCAAGGCGACCAAATGCGATTTGTGCGTCGAACAAATGACTGGTCCGGCGTGCGAACGGGCGTGCCCGCACGGTGCGCTCAAACGCGTAAACCTTAACGAACTGGATGCGTTCGCCAAGTGGTTGAAACGATGAATTCATTTTCGAAACAACGGTGGCGGGGAATTGTTTTGCTTCTGATTTTTTCTGCGGCCTGCATTGCGGCTTACTTCAAA
This sequence comes from Verrucomicrobiia bacterium, assembly GCA_036268055.1. Lineage (NCBI taxonomy): Bacteria > Pseudomonadati > Verrucomicrobiota > Verrucomicrobiia > Verrucomicrobiia bacterium. Next base: position 217,241 of record DATAUW010000016.1, read on the forward strand.
TACGGCCCGGTATTTCCGCGCTTGAGCTACTTTACCGGCGCGCTGCTCTTCGCCGTGATGGTGATCCTCACGCTTTATAATGGCCGCAAAAAACTGCCGTTTCTTCCGCTTGGCACTTCCGAAGGCTGGCTGCAATTCCACATCTACGCCGGATTTTTTACAGCAGTGTTGTTTGTGCTGCACATCCGGTTTCGCTGGCCCACCGGCTGGTTCGAGATCGTGTTGTTCACACTGTATGTGCTGGTGACGTTGAGTGGCATTGCGGGCTTGATCGTCACGCGCATGATTCCCAAACGTCTGACCACGCGCGGCGGCGAAGTTTTATATGAGCGCATCCCGGTTATTCGCGCGATGTTGCAGGAGCAGGCCGAGATGCTGGCCTTGAAATCCATGCCGGCGATGCACTCGACGACCATCGCGGATTTTTATACGCGTTATCTGGACGACTTCTTTGACGGCCCGCGAAATTTGTCGCTGCACATCTTTGAAGTCCGGCGTCCGCTCAATGTGTTGCAAAATCGCATCACCGACCTGAGCCGTTATCTCAACGCGCAGGAACAGGAGACGCTCAACAAAATCTCAACGCTCGTCCGGCAGAAGGATGGCCTGGATTATCATCAATCGTTGCAAACGCTATTGCGCGGCTGGCTGTTCGTTCACATCCCACTGACGTATAGCCTGATGCTGTTTTCGATCATGCACATTGTGTTGGTCTATGCTTTCTCGGGAGGAGCCCGGTGAAAGACCAGTTGCCTTCGCCTGATCCCGATTCCAGCCATTATGTGCGGCCCACGCAGCAGTGGATTTGTGGCAAGGCGGCCGAAGGCCAGAGCTGCCGCATCGGCCCGGATTGCCACGGTAATTGCCGTGCCGTTTCTGAATGCGCGCCGGTGCTCGAAGTCAAGCCGGGCGACGCCAAGGGCCGTTACAAATGCACGCGCCCGCCTGAATACGGCGGCCCTTGCGAAAATGGCCCGCTGCCCAATGGCAGTTGCGGACGCCCCATCACCCGTTGCCAGCCAATCCGCAGTCTGCGCAACCGCCGCAAGGTGGTCACGAGTTTCATAACGATGTTGACGGTCGCGCTGCTGCTCGTCGCCATGGGTGGCGAAAAACGCTGGAACTTTATTAGCCCAGGAAAAATTTCGTCGCAACATTCCGGTTCAGGGTTTTCAGAAGCCTTCGCGTGGATGCATTCTGGCGAAGCCGCGACTGATTCCAGTTGCGCCGCCTGCCACGTTAGCGCGCGCGCGAAATCCGCCGGATGGGTAGTCACCGCACTCGAATCCAATCCAGGCCCATTGCATCGCCACACGCTCGCGCTCATGACCGTGTCGGACATGACTTCGATAGATGAGAATTGCGAGCGCTGCCATACCGGCCACACTTTTCACGAGCCGAACGTGGTGCAGGACCATTCCTGCTCCGCGTGCCATCGCGAGCACATGGGCTCGGGGCTGATGAAAGCGCCGGCGGACAGCAACTGCGAAATCTGCCACGGCAACGCGAGCATCATGGAAGCATCCGCCGCGAAAGGAGCTACTCTATCGCCGGCTCTGTTTAATTTCCGCCCTGACAACGGGCGCAATGTTTTTCACGCCCCGCGTCCGAAGGAAGGTTACACCAAAGTCATTCATTCCTTCGCAACCGACCATCCGGAATTCCAAATCATCGCGGACAGGTTGCAGGATCCCGACTCGCTCAAGTTCAATCACCAAAAGCATCTGACCTCGCCCACGATTCCGCTGGTGAACGGCCATAAATTGGAGTGCGTGGATTGCCATAAACTTGACTCGGCTGGGCATTACCGGCAATCCATCACGTTCGAGCAAAATTGCCGCCAATGTCACTCGCTGCAATTTGACACGCACAACCCCGACCTTGCAGTGCCCCACGGCGACTCAGCGTTCGTGCGCGATTTCCTCCGCAGCTTGCCGGTGCAATACGCAGAATATGGCCTTCATAAAAGGGGCATCGTCGCGAAGGCCGACCTTGATGATTTCGTCCAACAACAGATGAAGCAAATCCGCGACGACGAAATCAGCGGCGAAGACCTCGAGCAAAAAGTTTTCTTCGGCGATTCCAAACAACAGCGCGCGCAGTTTCCCGCCTGCACTTACTGTCACGAAGTGAAACCGAATGGCGATGGCGCGCCGATCGTCACCAAGCCCGTGATCATGGATCGCTGGATGGTGCGCGGCAGCTTCGATCACTCAAAGCATCTAACGGTCGAATGTATGAAATGCCACGAAGTTTTGCACAGCACGCAAACTTCTGATGTGTTGCTGCCATCCAAAGCAACATGCGTGGAATGCCACAGTCCCAAAGGTGGCGTGGCGAATGGTTGCTCGACTTGCCACAGTTACCATGCGCCCTCCAATGGAACGCAAGTCCAGGTCAAGGCCATGCCCGGCGACCATGCGACGAGCGGTATGATAAGGTTGGCGGAGCAGAAGTAGCAAAGTTGGTGGGCATCTTATTTGCGGCGAGCTTGTGCGCTCTTCAGTGCGAGATACAACCCAGTCTTTGCACAAATCACAACGCCGGGTTGCGCGGGAACTTGGCGTAGGGCAGACGGGCGTCACTGTAGAAAAAGTGGTCGGAACGGATGTTGACGGGCGCGAGAAAATTTGCGGTGCCGGAAGCAGTAATAATATCGTCCTGATCCACGCCATCGCCTGACACGCCGATGGCACCGATCAACTGGCCGTTGCGATACAGCGGAAAACCGCCGGGGAAAATCGTGATGCCGTTTGGCAGATTGGGATCAGGTGTTGCCAAAGCGGAACTGAGCACGACGCCATTGAGCGGATTCATCGCGCCAGCCGGGAAAAGCGAAAAGTGCTCTTGCATGCCCCAGAAAATTCCCGGTTCAGTGCCATTGAGGCCGGGCGGGAAAAATTCCTCGGCGAGGAAGCCGACGGCACGTGCCGAGAAAGCGTAATTGGTGCTGGAGAAAAATACGGCAGTGCGGGCCTTCTGAACCGCAACATCCCAACTGAACATGGTCGCGCCTTTGGTGCGAATCGTGCCGAGCACGACTGGAGTGCCGCCGTCTATGTTCGGATTATTGACCACGGTGATGAAGACTTGCGCCGCCTGGCCGCGAGGAAGGCGGATGCCCGCGCGGGTGGTGCGGGCACGATCGGCGGCGAGCGAAAGGATGCCGACGACTTCATTAGATGTAAGGCGCGCTGCTCCATTGATGTTGCCCACGAGCGGATCATCGCGAATTGGCTGGCGGATTTCGCACATCTGGCCTCCAAAAGTATTGGTCGGGTACGGGAAAAGCGGCGGCGAGGCCATCACTGCGTACGGAGCCACATGCTGATCAGGTAAACTGGCAAACGGCGTGACGGCGCCAAGGCTCGTGGTGCTGCTGACATAGGCCAGGCGGAAGCCATTGATGGTATCGTTGGAGCCAAAATAAATCGGGTCGGGCGAATAATCAGTCTCGGCGGCCAGAGCCACGTCTTCATCAATGGTTGGCGTTTGCACGTTTTGGATGGCGGTGGCGTCATCCATGTGAGAAACACCCACGCCGCCGACGAGATAATTGCTGACGTAAAGGGGAACGCCGCCGGGTGCGCCAGCGAGGCCGCCAGTCACCGGTTGTGGAACGCTTACGACATAATTAGAAGTCGCAGGACTGGCGACATTGGTGACGATACTGCCGGGACCTTTGATGCGATTGATGTCGGAGAATTGCAGGTTGGAGAAATTGACGCCAACGAGTGGGCCAGGGCCGGAATTTTGGACGTTGGGCGGAAAATTTTGTTGAACAATGAAACCCGCAGTGCGAGAGGTAAAGGCATGTTGATCACTACTGAGAAAGGAGGCAGTCCCGGCCTTCCCAATCGCAATCGCGAGAACAGCTTGCGACGGGGTGGTCCCATTAACCGACCAGACGCCACAGACGAAACCCTCCCGATCCACCACGGCGATAACACTATCGGGAGAGATGACTTTTGCGCGGGCAACTCCTTGTGCGATAACCTTTTGCACGTCGGACAATGCGAGTTGTGGAATGGGCTGAAAAAGACCGTATTGGGCAAAGCCCGGATAGGCTGCCAGCCCCAGACCAAAAACGATTGCCAACAAGCGTTTTATCACCGCCAAAAGTGTGTGGCGGAAAAGAACTGGCGGCAAGTGCAAAGTTGGGTATGTTAGGTGCTGTTGAGAACATAGCAAAAATGAGAAGTTGACATCGCTTCCCGATTTTGCTTATTTATCCGTCCCTTTGAGGGGAAACTATGTACGCTGTATTAGAAACTGGTAGCAAACAATACCGTGTCGCCGCGGGCGATACGCTGGAAATCGAGCGCCTGGAAGTTGAATCCGGGAAGCCACACACTTTCGACCGAGTCCTGTTGGTGAGTAATGACGGCAAGCTGACGCTGGGTTCGCCCACTGTCGCCAACGCCAGCATCGTCGCCGACGTGATTGCACATAAACGCGGCGAAAAGAAAATCGCGTTCAAGATGAAACGCCGCAAGGGCTATCACCGTACGGTCGGCCACCGCCAGGAATTGACGGTCATCAAAATCACAGAGATCAAAGCATAAGGGAAGCAGAAGAAGTTATGGCACATAAAAAAGGTCAAGGCAGCGTCCGCAACGGACGCGACAGCGCGAGCAAACGGCTCGGCGTGAAGCGGTATGGCGGTGAGTTTGTCACCGCGGGCAGCATCCTCGTGCGCCAGCGCGGCACGAAATTTTATGCCGGCAGCAATGTCGGCACTGGTCGCGATTGGACTTTGTTCGCCCTCGTGGACGGCAAAGTGCAGTTCGACAAGGAAAGCAAACGCATCAACGTGGTGGCGGAAGCCGCCGCGGGGAACAATTAATTTTCCAAAAATTTATTCGCAAAGGCGGGGTCATTGACCTCGCCTTTTTTATTTGCCACCATCGCGCCAAATCAACCCAATGAAAAATATTTTTACGCTGTTTTTGTTTTCCATTTTATTCTGTGCGGCAGGTTGCGCTTCAAAGCCAGATTCAAACCCGGCGGGCGCCGCTCAACAAGCAGACTGGCAATATCGCACATTCCCCATCTCGGCAAAAACCTTCAGCGATGTTCAATATCAGATGCATAATCTCCAAATGCAGGGTTGGACGTATGTGGCAGTGGATAGTTCAAGCGCCACCACTGCCGGAGGCCTCTACCTCGTGCGGATGAAAAGGCCGAATCGTTAAACGGAGGCGTGATTAGTTCTGCGCGCGCCATTTTTTCTTCAATCGTAAATCCAGCTTGGCAGTTGCGGCGCAGTTTGTTTAGCTGTGCGCACCTGATGAGATACTTCCGCGCGCCACTGGCCTTTTTTTGTGCCTGCTTGTTCGCAGGAACCAGATTCGCCAGTGCCGCCGACACGCCGCCTCCCACGCTCGACATTCAGGCGCGCACCGAAGCGACCTTTTCCGAGACCAATGGCCTGTTGACCATCACCAATGGCGTGCTGGTGAAATACACGGACGCCACCGGCCTCACCGTTCTCACCGCCGACCGCGCCTCTATCAATCAACGCAGCGGAGATATTTTTGCCGAGGGCGGCGTGCATCTGCAAAAGGACAACGAGACCTGGGCGGGCGAAAAGCTGCATTACAATTACGAGACGAAGGAAATGGAGGGCGATAAATTCCGCCTCGGCAAAGCGCCTTTCTACGTCGCGGGCGAAGGTCTTCATGGCGCATCCGGTGGCTCTGCCACCAACGGCGTTTATCAGGGCACGAATGTCCTTGTCACCACCGATGATTATTACGAGCCTTTGCAAAAAGTCCGCGCGCAACATTTCACCATCGTCCCCGGCGAATATGTCGAGGCGCACGATGCCACGCTCTACATTGGTTCTGTGCCCGTATTTTATTTTCCGTATTATCGCAAGAGCCTCCAGCCCGACCAAAACTTTTTCACTTTCCTGCCCGGCTATCGCAGTTCGTACGGGCCCTATCTGTTGTCCACCTATAACATGGTTTTCAACGAGGCGTTTCGTGCAGCGGTGCATTTGGATTATCGCGTGACGCGCGGCGTGGGCCTGGGGCCCGACTTCGATTATGATTTTGGCAAATGGGGCCAGGGTTCTTTCAAATATTATTACATTCGCGACCACAAACCGGGGACCGATCCCGACATCGGCACGCCCATTCCCAAGGACCGCGACCGCGTTTATTTCTCTTATCACGCGAATCCCGCGACGAACCTGAATATCATGTCGCAGGTCGCGTATCAGCGCGACGCCTTCGTGGTGCGCGATTTTTTTGAATCGCAATATCAGAAGGACATTCAACCCAACACGTTCTTCGACGCGAATCAATTCTGGAACAACTGGAGTCTTGATGCGCTGGTACAACCGCGCCTCAATCCGTATTGGGAAACTGTCGAACGTCTCCCCGACGTACGCCTGACCGGCTTCAAGCAACAACTCGGCAATACACCGGTGTATTACGAGAGCCAAAGTTCCGTCGGATATTTTCGCCGATTGTTTGCCGATACAAACACTCTCATCGCCGGAATACCGGGCTCAGGGGATTTTTCCGGTTCACGCGCGGATACATTTCATCAACTCAGCATCCCTGAAACTTTCTTTGGCTGGCTGACCATCACACCGAAAGCCGGCGCGCGTTTCACTTACTACGATTCGACTTCAGGCGTTGGTGCGGACACCACCAACCATTCGCGCACGGTCTTGAATACCGGAGCCGAAGCGTCGTTCACTATGTCACGCGTGTGGCCGGGCATCCGCAATGAATTTTTTGACGTGGATGGCATACGCCACATTTTTCAGCCCTCGATGGATTGGGTTTACGTTCCGCAGCCGAGCACGCTGCCCTCGCAACTGCCCCAATTCGATTATCAACCGACCAACAGCCTGCGCCTGTTGCCCATTGATTATCCCGATTACAACTCGATTGATTCGATCAACAGCGAGAACACCATTCGTTACGGTCTAAATAATCGTATCCAGACCAAGCGCAATGGCGAACTTGATGACCTCGTGAACTGGGGTGTTTACACCGATTGGAATTTGCGACCGCGCAGTGATGAAACAACTTTCTCGGATATTTATTCCGACCTGAGTGTCAAACCCAAGAAGTGGCTGACCTTCAATTCCTATACCCGTTACAGCATTGAAAATGGCCAGTTCAATTTGTCGCAACACAACATTACCTTGCAGCCGAACAGCACTTGGAACTGGAGTGTCGGCCATCTTTATTTGCGCAGCGGCACCATCTTCGGCGCGGGTGATAATCTCTATACGAGTGTTTTCTTCTACAAGCTCAACGAAAATTGGGGCACGCGGCTCGCGCATTATTTTGATGCCACCACCGGCACATTGCAGGAACAGGATTACACGATCTATCGCGACATGCGGAGTTGGACGGCGGCATTGACGTTCCGCGCGCTGAATAATTTATCCAACGGCAAAGACTACACCGTCGCCTTCAGTTTCTCGCTCAAGTCCGTTCCGAAATTCGGACTCGGCGCCGACACCGTCCGCGCCGCTCCGCTGGTGGGCTATTGATTTGCAACCGCGTATTCGCACCTTTTCTTTCGCCGTAATTAGTGCATAGTTGAGCCAATGCAATTTGTTCGCGATATTTTAAAGGCACGGCAAGCCGCCGGCAAACCCGTCATCTCCTTTGAATTTTTTCCGCCAAAAACTGACGAAGGCGATCGCACGCTGCTTGAAAAAACCCTTCCGGCATTGATGCCTTTGAAGCCAGACTTTTGCTCCGTCACCTACGGCGCGGGCGGCGGCACGCGAGATAAAACCTTGATGATCGTGGACCGCATCCAGCGCGAGCATAATCTCACGACCGTCATGCACTTGACGTGCGTCAATGCGACCAAAGAAGAAATCGGCAGTGTCGTTAGCGAAGCCCGCAAGCTTGGAGTGAAAAATATTTTGGCCTTGCGCGGTGATCCGCCGGGCGGCAATGGCGTGTTTACAAAAACCGAAGGTGGCTTTGAATTTTCCTATGAGCTGGTGAGTTACTTAAAAGAACTGGGCGGATTTTCCATCGGGACGGCCGGTTTTCCCGAGGGGCATATCGCCTGCACGGAAGGCAAGGTCGTGGATTGGGGGCGGTTGAAAAATAAAATTGATTGCGGCGCGGATTTTGTGGTGACGCAATTATTTTTCGACAACGCGGATTTTTTTGAGTTCCGCGATCATCTAACGAAACTCGGAGTCACCGTGCCGATCTTTCCGGGCATCCTGCCCGTCTTGAGCGCCACGCAGACGAAACGCATTACTGCCTTGTGCGGCGCCAAACTACCGAAGGCGATGGTCTCCGGCCTGGAAAAATTCGCGGACAATGACGAAGCCGCGATGCACTTCGGCATTGATTACGCGACGAAGCAATGCGCGGAATTACTGGCCGCGGGCGTCCCCGGCATGCACATGTACACGCTGAACAAGGCACTTTCGACGACGCAGGTGTTGAAGAATTTGAATTTGGTTTAACCGCGGTTAAAAAAGGTTCCTTTGCAACGCTTGTTTCTCGTGTTGATTTCAATTACTGTGCTTGCGTGATTTACGACGCGTCGCTTGATGAATTGCTTCAGAAGGTCTGGGACGGCCAGCGCATTAATGCCGCCGAAGCCTTGCGGCTTTATCATTTGCCACTGGAGGAATTGGGCGCGCTGGCGGATCGCCGCCGGCAGTTGATTAAGCGGGATGCCTACAGCGGCCGCGGCAATGACATCGTGACTTACATTGTGGACCGCAATGTTAATTATACGAATGTCTGCAATGTCTATTGCAAATTTTGCGCGTTCTATCGCGTGACGGGCGATGATGATGCCTATGTCATCACGCACGCCGAGATGGACAAAAAAATCGAGGAGACGATTGCGCTGGGCGGCACGCAGATTTTGATGCAGGGCGGGCATCATCCGAAATTGACGATGCAGTGGTATCTCGACCTGCTCTCGCACATCAAAGAAAAATTTCCGCAGATCAATATTCATGGTTTCAGCCCAAGCGAGTTCGTCCATTTTCGCGAAGTGTTCCAGTTGCCGCTTGAGGAAATTATTTCGCAATTCGTGAAGGCCGGGCTTGGTTCCATTCCCGGTGGCGGTGGCGAGATTTTGGTGGATCGCGTGCGTCAGCGCATCTCCCCGCTCAAAGCGATGAGCGATGATTGGATGAGCGTGATGGACGTGGCGCACAAGCTGGGATTGGCTTCGACGGCGACGATGATGTTTGGCCACGTGGAAACAGTGGAGGAACGCATCGAACATTTCGAGCGCGTGCGGGCGCAGCAGGACAAGAGCAAAGGTTTCACGGCATTCATTTCGTGGACGTTCCAAGCGGAAAACACGAAATTGCGCGCGCCGACGGTGGGCGCGCACGAGTATTTGCGGACGCAGGCGGTGAGCCGAATCTATTTGGACAACGTGCCGAACATCCAAAGTTCATGGGTTACGCAAGGTCAGGAGATCGGACAAGTCGCGCTTAAGTATGGTGCGAATGATCTGGGTAGCATCATGATCGAGGAGAACGTGGTGAGCCAGGCGGGAACTACGTTCCGCATGGGCGTCGCGGATATGCAGCGGTTAATCAAAGACCTGGGATATGAGCCAAAGCAGCGGGATAATTGGTATCGGCTTTTGAATTAGGGAAAAGTTTCAGTTTCAAATTTCAGCAAGGGCTTGCCGGAAGGCGCGCTTGACTGGCAGGCGGAGGAAAAGTAGGATGACTTCCCATCGGTTGGTGGCCATAGCTCAATGGTAGAGTCCAAGCTTGTGGAGCTTGTTGTTGCGGGTTCGAATCCCGTTGGCCACCCCATCTTTTGAGGTTACTTCCGGCAAAGCAATAATTCTTGCCGCCAAATCAAATTCAACACAAAGTTGGCTTGAAACCGTTCACCCAAAATAAAATAAACATATGATTAAAACCTCAACCTCCATTATCAAATACGTCGCCGCAGCGCTGTTGTTGCTGGCTGTGACCGCCCATGCCGAAGGCAATTCACCCGCAGGTTCATGGACCTGGTCAACTCCCGGCCGCAATGGCGGAGCCGACCGCACCAATACACTGGTGTTAAAAATCGAGGATTCCAAATTGACGGGCAAACTGTCCGCGCCCGGACGCGGTGGCCAGGTCAACGAGACTTCCATCACCGACGGCACTGTCACCGGCGACACTATTTCTTTCGCGGTGGTTCGCGAATTCAACGGCAACTCGAACACGAACAAATACTCGGGAAAAGTCGCGGGAGATCAACTCACCGGCAAGATCGAATATACTCGTAATGGAGAAGCCCAATCGCGCGATTGGAAAGCGACCCGCGTGACGGAAATAAAATAATTCGTTAAACGTCTCATAATTGCGCGGGCGGAATTTATGCAAGGTTCCGCCCGCGCAAAGCCGGGCAGATTATCTCCAGGCGTATCCGGCTGCCGCTTCCCCTTCCACTATCGCGCACATTTGAAAAAATCACCGGTGAAAATGGTGGGCGTTTCCTAATATATTAATTTGACATTATTGTATTTTCAGTATTTATTGAAAATATGAATGATAAGGTGGAAGCGGTTGACCGGTTAAATGCGGCGCGGGATGAATTCATTTCGCAATGGGGCGCGATGGGCGGAGCGTGGGGCATCAACCGGACCATGGCACAGGTCCACGCGCTGCTCATGACAAGCGAGGACGCCTTAACCACGGACGAAGTCATGGCCGAATTAGAAATAAGCCGTGGCAACGCCCATCAAAATTTGCGCGAACTCGTGGGCTGGGGGCTCGTCCGCAATATCATCCGAAAGGGCGAACGCAAGGAATATTACGAGGCAGAAAAGGACGTGTGGCGAATGTTTTGCATCATCGCTCGCGAGCGCAAACGCCGCGAGATCGAGCCCGCGCTTCGCGCCCTGCAAACTTGCGATGAACAAACCGGCTTGCTGCGAACCGACAAAGCCGTTGCATTTAATCGGCAGGTAAAAGCCCTGATTGGATTTCTCAGCCAGGCGGATGCAGTTTTGGACCGGGTTTCCCGCTCCGAGCAAAGCGCGATCATGCCGCTGATGCTGAAGATGTTTTTAAAGAGCGCAAAGTGAACCTCATTGGAATGGAAATATTGTGGAATTGTGAATAGACATATTTTCAATAGTTATTGAAAATATGATAATTATATTATGAATATGAGACTGTTCTCGAAGCGAAATGTGCCGGAAACATTGATCGGCAGGATTTGGAAGAGTCCGCTGGACCGGATGAGTTATTTTTGGTGGGGGGTCATATTGATGGCGGTTAAATACAACCTGGATCGGTTGATCGCAAAAACTCTATTCGGCCGAAGCTGGTATATTTGGAATTATTTCAAGCCGTCCGACTTCGCAAATATTGGGTCCATTCCGCCGGATGACCAGGGCTTTTATTTGGTTTTGCTGGTGACAGCCCTGCCGTTTTTATTTTTAGGAACAGTGCTGACTGTTTGCCGGCTGCGCTCGGCGGGATTGCCGTTGCCACTGTTTCTGTTTTTTTTCGTTCCGATCATCAACCTCAGCTTCTTCGCGCTTTTATGTGTGATGCCAGCGAAAGAGTCGGTTTCGGTTCTACTGGAAGAACCGGTTTCCAGGCGATGGCTGCCGGTGAGCGCGGTTGGCAGCGCGGTTTTTAGCACGGTGGTGGTGGGATTGATTGGGGTAGCGCTGGTGTTTCTTTCGACAGAGGGTCTGGGCAGTTACGGCTGGGGATTATTCGTCGCGTTGCCTTTTACGATGGGACTGGTTTCCGTTTTGCTTTATGCCGGACGACAGCATAGAAGTTTGAACAGTTGTCTGGCGGTTTCGGTACTGCCGATTTTGTTTTGCGCAATCGGTTTGTTATTTATCGCCGTCGAAGGCGTGATTTGTATTGTGATGGCGGCGCCGATCGCCGTTGTGCTCGCGATTTTTGGAGGACTTTTGGGCTTTATGATCGTCGGAATCCGGCACAAAGGTGCCCACCCGGCGGTCACGTTGCTGATTCTTTTGGCTGTGCCATTTACGATGGGCATGGAGCAGCGCGCGGGTGATAAACTGCCGATGCTTTTTGTAACGAGTTCGGTCGTGATCAATGCGCCGCCGGAAAAAGTCTGGCCCAATGTGATTTCGTTTTCACCGATTCCACCGCAACGCGATTGGGTTCTCCACAGCGGCGTAGCTTATCCGACGCAGGCGCGAATTGACGGGCAGGGCGTCGGCGCGATTCGGCATTGTATCTTTACGACAGGCGAATTCTTGGAGCCGATTGAAGTTTGGGATCAACCGCATCGGCTCCGTTTTTCCGTTGCCGATCAACCTGAGCCATTGGAAGAGCTTTCGCCCTATGGCCACTTGGACGCACCGCATCTGCATGGCTATCTGGAATCACATGAAGGGGAGTTACGGTTGATCGCATTGCCCGGCGGGAAAACTCGGTTGGAAGGAACCACGTGGTACACGGACCGCATCTCGCCTACTCCTTATTGGCAAATCTGGTCGGATATGTTGATCCATCACATCCACCTGCGCGTCCTCAACCACATCAAAGCGCTTTCGGAGCAAACAGCCGGGAATTTTACTCCGTCGCCAAGCCAACCTTCGTGATGTCCAATTGCTGCAAGGCGTCCAAGACTTTGATCATGCCTTGATATTCCACGTCGTCGGAACCTTTCACGACGACTTTGGGGTCGGGATCGGAGGCTTTGAGGCTTTCGAGTTTGGGCTTGAGGGCGGCATCGGCGATGGCTTCGCCGTTGAGGAAGACTTGCCCGTGGTTGTCCACGACGATGCGATTGATTTTCGGTTTGGGCGCATTGGGATCGGGCGGCGGTGGCGGCTTGCCGGAGGGCAGGGCCATCTCGAGGCTGTTGACCATCTGCGGCGTGGTGATGATGAAGATCACGAGCAGCACGAACACGAGGTCGAGCAGCGGCGTGATGTTCAGCTCGTTCATGGTGCCGTGGCCCCGGCGCGAAGTTTTTTTCATATCACGGTTGGATGGCTTCAGCTTGAACGACGTCGAATCGCACAATAACGCGCGGCGGAAAATTTGAGGGCGGCGGGCGGTTGACGCTGCGGGTCATCGCGAGCGCCTGGCGGACGGAATCGTCCCAGCGTTTGTTGTTCGAACTTTTTTTCCAAACGGGGTCGCTGATTCCGCCCTGGCGATCCACGGATATTTCGATCTCGGCGGCAAAATTATGATCGTCCATGTCTTCAGGCCGATCCCATTTCGATTGCAGCGCGTATTGCAATAATCCCTTGTATAATTGGATGGGATCGGACGAAGTCTCTACGGCCTTTCCACCTTCAAAATTAAAGGACGCAACATCCGCCGCAGCCGGCGCGATGGACGGCGGCGCAGCCGAGGGCGGCGGGGCGGTTTGAACAACTTCCTTGGGTACATCCATCTTGGGCGTGGCTTTTGACTCCTCAGCGATCTTCGGTTGCTCTTTGGGTTTCTCCGGCTCCTTCGGTTTTTCAGGCGGCTTTTCCTTGACCATCTCGACTGCGATCTTTTTGAGCGACTTGCCAAGCAAGCCTTCGCGCGCCGCAAAATAAATCACAGCCCCGGCGATGATGGCGTGAAACCCAACCGAAATCAGCAGATTGACTTTCGAGGAATTACGCGGCTTGCGCTGCTGAGTTTGCGGGAGCATGAAATTATTTCTTGTCGGCGGCCTCGGTGGCTAAGTCCACCTTCACGACATTGGCCTGCTGGCACGCATCGAGCACGGCGCGGATCTGGCGGTATTTTGTCTTGCCATCGCCGCGGACGATGACGCTCAGGTCAGGATCATCCACGCGGAGATTCACCAGGGTTTGCTGCAACTCCGTCATCTGGATCATTTTTTTGTTCATCCACACGTTGCCGTTGGCTTCGACGGTGATGTAATTGGCCTTGCGCGGCGGGTCCTTCTGATGCTTGGAACCCTTGGGCAAAGCCAGGTCGAGGTCATTGACGATCGGTGTGGTTGTGATGATGAAGATGACCAGCAGCACGAACGCGAGGTCGAGCAGCGGAGTGATGTTCAACTCCGTGAGCGTTTCGTGCGCCGTATGCGAACACTTCTTCATGGCAAAGCGGCGGGCTCGTTATCAGGCAATCGCGGGAATGCCATCGCGCCTGACCGACTTCAACGCGCCGACGATGCGCGTGGCCAAAGCTTCGTTGGCCGCTTTCATTTCCTCGGAGAGCGGGCGGTTGTCCACGTAGCGATGTTCCAACTGATTGGCGTAACGCGCCGCAAAACCGTCCAGCTCCTGAGTAATATTGCGGATAGTGGTGACCATGAAATTGTAGCTGAACATCGCCGGGATTGCCACGAGCAGGCCGATGACCGTACAGATCAACGCCCCGGCTACACCGGGGGCCATCGCCGCGAGGCTGGCCGAACCGGCATTGGCGATGCCCGAGAAAGTTTCCATGACGCCCCAGACCGTTCCGAGCAAACCAATGAACGGGCCGCCGGCGACCGCAGTGGAGAGCACGATCATACCTTTTTCCAGATTCATCGCCTCGGCGGCGGCGGCTTCTTCCATTACGACCTTGACCGCCTCGAATGACGCGACGCTGATTTTGGTTGTGCGGGAGCGGGCGATGATGTCGGTATTGCCGTGGTCCAATTCCGGCGACGATTCGATGTTCGTGCGCGCCTCGACCTGCACCGGATTATTTTTCAAATGATAATCCACTTCGTCCGCGCCGCGGATGTAAAGACTGTAAGCCGGCGCGCCTTCGAATTCCTCCTGCTTGCGCTTGATGTCCATCGGGTCGCGGGTCTCATTATAGGCCGTGAAGAATTTCTTCGCCCACGAACGCGCAATTATGAGTTGGCGCGCCTTCGTGATGATGATCGTCCAACTGAAGAGCGAAAGCAGGAGCAGGGCGGACATGGTGATCTTGCCTTCCGGCGTGGCGCGGCGGACGGCGAATGAAAGCGCGCTCTCGGCGAGCATGGGCATGGTGTGAAATAAGTGCATAATTTTGGTTGATGCTTGCTTGAAACTACAGCGCTCACGGCTCCAAGCCATGCAGCGAAATCAAAAATTGTCTCTGGTCAAACAAACGGACAAATAACGGCATTAGCCAAGTAAATCCGTCGAATGTTACGAACAGTCGTCAAAATCCAAACAATTTGGCGACATTCTCAGTCCGGCAGCTTACAAACTCGCCAGGGCCACTTTGACCATCGCATTTTCTTCCGGGAGGAGTTTGGCCGCCGCAGCGCGTTCCAGCGGCGCTTTGGCTAAATCCTTGTGGCCACTCTGCGCCTCAACCACGCCGTAATAGGCCGCGACCGAGGGATTTTTAAGCGATTCGGGTTTCAAGCTATCCACGATTTTGGCCGCCTCCCCGGGTTTGTTTTGCAACAGGAGCGAGTAAGCGTAAGTGGAAGTAAAAAAGGGATTTTCGGGCGAGCTGTCGTAAGCTTCGCGCGCGAGGCGGAAAGCTTCCTCGAGGTCCGCCTTGCGCAGCATGGACAGGTTGGCCAGGTTGTTTTTCAGGCGGGCGTTGGAGGAATCGGCGGCATAGGTTTTGGAGATCAGCTCGGACAATTCGCGCGTGTTGCCGGAGGCATAATATTTGCCGGCAAGGTTTTCCACCGCCCATTTTTCCTTGGGAAATTCGGCTGCGGCTTCGCGCAAAACTTCTGTGTTTTCCGTATCCCAACCGTGCTCGGCAGTGGCTTGCGCGAGACGCGCTAAACGGTCCGAATGATGGCCCGCCAGCCGGAGCGCCTTGTGCCAGGAGGATTGCGACGCGGTATTTTCATTCAATTCCCGCTGTCCGAAAGAGAGCAGGGTGAGACGGTAGCAGTTGGCATCGCCCCAATCCTGTTTTTCCAGCAAGCCTGTCAGTCCCTTCCAGTCTTTCATTGCGACATAACAGTCGGCGGCGATGAGCGGAACCGGCTGGTTGGTTTGCATGGCGGACGGTAATGTGCCCAGCCAGCGCAGGGTGTTGGTGGGACCCTCGATCAGGCCCATCCATTGGCCCAACGCGAAAGCGCAGCCAGGCGATTTGCTGGCTTCGGATTTTAACGACGCAAGCCACGGCGCGAAATTAGTGCTGCCCGTGCGGTGTAACAACTGCAAGTGTTCGATCTTGTCGCTGATGGTTGCCGAAGGTTCGCGGACGATCTCGGAGGAAAAATAAACTGCCCGCTCGAACGATTTATGGGTCGTCGCATCTGCCAGCAGGTAATGTAAAGCGATCGGGCGCACTGTGGCATTGGTAGAGAGTGCTTCCATCGCCGTGCGAGCCGAGGCGACGGTCTGCGTGTTCGTCGAGGCCAAGGCGATGGTTTGGATGTTCAGCGAAATGGTTTCGTTGCCAGGCTCAAGGCGCAAAGCTTCATGATAATGTTTTTGCGCTTCGTCCGACTTTCCCTGACTCCAAGCCATAGCGCCGCATAATTTATGATACATGGCGCCGTTTTTTGATTTTTCATCCAGGCCGCCGAGGGCCTCATCGGCGGATTTGAAATCGTGCAGTTTGATGGCGGTTTCGGCCCAGAGCAAACGGTTGGTCATGTTGTTGGGCTCAAACTGCGCCGCGTGCATGCGCCAACCAAGGGCGTTGGACGAGTCAGCGCCTTCGAGGATATCGGCCATGAGCTTGTAAGCGGGCACGCTGATGGGATTGATCTGCAAGGCGCGTTGCAGGCAAAGGGCGGCGTTACGCGGATCTTTCTGTTCGAGATAATGATTGGCCTCGGCGATGGCGCGCCGTTCGGTGGCGTTTTTGTAGGCTTTGCGGCCGAACCAGCCGGCCAGGGCCACAACGGCCATCACCGACAAAAAAATAAACATCTTCTTGATTAGGCTGTTCATAAAATTGCTTTCTGTTTTCAGGCAACTGCGGCGAAGCACGACAAACGCGGCGCGTTCGTGGCGGGAAAAATAAGTTGGTTGCGATCGAGTTCGACCGTCGTTTGCCGTCCAAGGAAATTCAAGAGGACGGCGACGCGTGATTGAGCAGGCATGACGCGCGCGACGACAGCTTCGAGGCCGAGGAGCGCGCCGTCTATGATTTGCACCGCGTCTCCGGGTTTGAGAATGTCTTCAATCACGCGCAGGTCCGCGCCTTCCATCGCTTCGCGCAAATCATGGATGGCCGTCTGCGGAATGCTCGGCCAATATTGACCAAAATGGACGACGCCACTGACCCCGCGAGTTGCCTGGACATGACGCAGCGAAGCGCGCAAGTCGAACCGGGCGAAAAGGTAATTAGGAAACAAGGCTTCGGTGACCCACGCGGGACCTTTGCGAGTGGCACGCTGGTAGCGGATGCGCGGCAGAAAAACTTCAACCCCGGCGTCCTGCCGAAGCTGCGCCGCTGCCACGTGTTCGTGCTTGGGTTGGGTACGCAAGCAAAACCACGCCGGTGTTTGGTCAGGGGCTTCAGAATCCAAAACGGGACGGCTGGTGATATTTTTTTGCGGCCAAAAATTCATCGTGAAATGAAGCTAAACACAAAGGTCTCAACTGTGGTAGGCAAGCGGAAAGACAACGGCTCAATCATTAAGCCATCGAACTTTAATGTGTTAATGGCTGTGGTGAGGCCAGATAGGAGCGGGCGATTTTTTAGTCTAACAACTGTAAACGACCGGTCACCGGTTTTTAACTTCAGGAAAAAATCGAAGCCGCCGCGGGTCTGAAAATACGCCGTTAATAATTAAATGTCTTGGTTGGAACGTGGACGATGTCGAAGGGTTTCAGAAAAAATGGCTGTTCGTCCTCGCCGCCCAGAGCATGTTTTAAGTTGAGGTGATAACTTTTTTGTTTGCCGTCTTCGAGACGCACGACCACCACCTGCGAGAGCTTGGCGCGGTTGGGATCAAATCCGCCGGCTTCCATGATGGCCTCGAGCGCGGTCAATGGCCGTTCCATCGCAATTTTTCCGGGACGGATCACCGCGCCGGAAATGTAAACGCTGTTGCCGGATGAAACAACTTTGACAGTAATGATATCATCCTTGACCTGCTGCTTGTAAAGCTTGCTCAAGTCCGTCTCTAACTGAGTGACGGTTTTTCCGGCGGCCTTGACGGAGCCGACGTCAGCCAGGTTTACCGAACCATCAATGGTTATTTTTTCGATGGCATTAAAATTCGTTGAATATTGAAACATGATGCTTACGACATCGCCGGCCTGGAGCGCGTTTGTGGAATAGGGTGAAGGGTGAAAGTCCGGCGGGGCGTTGGTGGTGGCCTCATCGTACGGGCCGGCCGGGTCGGCAAATTTTGCGGGCGATTGACAACCGGCCAGCAGACACGTCACACATAACAACAACGCGGCGGCGATCACTCGATTTAAAAACGGAAATAATTTCGGGTTCATTAAAGGCAAATGCCGGGCATGCTCGCCCGGGCGAACTCAACTAGAAAAGCCCGTGGTCAAACTGGCAAGCAGCAAACGGGGGCGAACGTCAAATTTACCTGTCCGTAACATTGGAAAAGGTTTCGGCGAGAAAAGCAGGCTGATCCGGCCCGTTTTCACGTTTGATCAAAACGCGTAATCCACTTTGAAGGCCACGGTGTTGTCCTGATAGCCGCGACCGGCAAGGTTGGAATCACGCAGATAATAATTATAGTTGAGCGATGCCGTGAGTTTGTCCGTTGCGTGCCAGGTGAACGAGGGGCCGACGGCGTAGTGATCGTAATTTTCTGTCTGATTAACCAGGAAACCCAGGCCTTCGGCGATCACGATTTCGTTTTGGAAAGTTTGTGTGCCGCGTTCGTAGGCGGCGTTGATTCCGATGTCGAGAAAGCGTGTCTGAGAATATGTCAGCGAATAGGCCGCAGTCAGTTGGGTGAGAAAATTGCCTCCTTCATTAAGGCCCAAACTTACTTCGCGCTGCACGCTTACTTGATGCGAAAGATAATCAGTCAGTTGCTGGTTGAGTTGCGCGCCGGCGTAATAAGAATTCAGACGAGTGCCGGAGTTGCTGCCAGCACCCGGTTGTGCGTCGAATAAATATATCGTCGGGCCACCGCGCAACGTGGCGCGGATGGCTTCGGTGATTTGCCAGTCGGCAAACGGGCCGATGCTGATGCTGGTGTTGCCTGCCTGCGCGGAAATTTCAAACGCGGTGATGCTCGCGCTGGCCTCGAGGCCCGCCTGAGTGTTTTCAGCAAAGCGCCATGCGCCGCGCGCGAAAAAATATTCGGACGTGCGGTTCAGATAATTGAGCGCGCTCAGGTCGGAAAAATATTCGTCGTGACTGTAACCGGCCTGGAACAGCCACGCGTCAGGCGTCCAACTGGCGCGGAAACCGGTGACGTTGTCGAACACCGGAAAGGTGGCGAGATCACTCAAGGCGCCCTGCGTGACGACGTCCTCCGTATAGCTGAATTGATCGTAGAACGTGAGCGTCACGTCTTGCAGAAGGACATTCCACGTGAGCGCGGAAGTGGGCGCGAAGTCAACGCGATCGTTCTGTGAATATTTTAAGTAGCGCGAATAGCCGACGCCCGCGTTTAGATCCACTTCGGATTGATCCGTGGCGGCCCAGTGGAAACTGGTGTTGAGGCTCGAATGAAGGATGACATCGGCCTGCGGATTGGTTTGCGCGGCATTGATGTTGTCCTCGAATTGAAAGCCGCTATCCACGCTGAGTGAAAACGGCACAGGACCGATGTGCGGCTGGACCGGCCCTAAATCAACGGCGCGGTTTTGCTGCGTGGCGAGAGTTTGATCGAGCGAAAGGGTGCTACGAAGAGCTTCCTGGGCGGAAGCGCGAAAGGAAACGGCCGTTGCGGCCAGGACGCCGCCAATGACTGAGAGAGGATGAACCGGGCGGGAAAAACGTGTTCGGCGGCTCTTCAAGCAGGAATGGTCTTTTTTAAATATCGTCGCGCGGCCGCGCTTGGAGCTTTCAATAAAATGCGTTCGGAACGCTTGATGAACTTGACCGGCGCAGGCTGCGTTCCGGCGAAAGTTTGAAAATATTTTTGACGGCAGGATTTGTTGCCCAAACAAATGCCGCAGACTTTGCTCTGGGCATCGAACTCTTTTCCGAAACAGGGCGCATCTGAGTATTTAGGTTCACGCATGTTTCCATCGTATGGCCGGACGGAAAAACTGCACGTGACAGATTCAAAACGATTGTGCTCTCAAAAAGGAATTTCCGCTTGCGCGCGTCCGTTTTTCTAAATGGTTCGGACATGGCGGCGCGGTTTTTTACCGTTGTGAAAAAACCGCGCGACAAAATGGTGCGCGTTAAAAGCGCAAAGCGAGATCGAACTGCAGCAGATTATATTCGTGGATCGCGTTGATCTGCGGAACGTCTTGGTTGCTTCCGCCGGTGCCGAGCTTGTCGTTGATGCGATGTGCGTAACCGTAACGGACAGTGCCGATGATATTATCGGTGAAACCGTACGCGAACGCGGCGTACAGACCTTCCATATTTGCGCGGCCTTCGAAGAAGTCGGAGTCGAGCAGGTTGGGGTCGAGCGCGTATTGTTCGACGTGCTGCCAAAATGCGCGCGCCTCCCAGCCGTGCTTTCGCGAAGTGGTGTTGTACACCATGCCGAGACTGTCTTTGTTGCCGACGGCCAGACCCACTTGATAGGCGTGGTTGTCGTCTGTCTGGGGCGAGGGAATCGGTGTGATGAACGAGTTGGCGAGCAAAGGAGAATTGAGCGCGTTGAACGCGGCGGTGGCGCGCGCGGAGCCATCGAGGTTTTGCGCGTAATCACCGAAGAGCCGGATGTCGTGATTTTCCATGTGGTAATTCAATTCCCAGGGAATTTCGATGATGGACAGGTCATTGATACCAGTTTGATTGGCGGCAAAACCGTCAAACTGCCCGTTAGGAAATCCGCTGAACGACGCGGGCACACCGTTGACGCCGGCCGATGAGCCTTGGCCGATGAATGTGCCGTTGAAATCCGGCGTGAGAGTGCCCACCGCGCTGTCCTCGCCGTGCGTGGTGTAATTATAAAACACGGGCGCGACCTTGAAGGAGAGTTTCTTGGTGATGTGATAATTGACTCCCGCCTGCCACGCGAGCAGGAATGCGGGATTGGCGGAAGTGTAAGTGATATTGAAAAATCCCGGCGATGCGGAAACGGGATTGACGTCCTGATAGATGAATTGACCGAACGTCGCAAATAAATCGGCCTCGCCCACGGTATATTTGAACCGCTCGGCAACGCCTTCCGGAAGGTAATCGGAGTCCCACACCATCGAAGTGGTGTAAAGCGGATTGGGCATCTTGCCGACCGTGAGGTCAAACCAATTCAAGCCGCGCCAACCCAAATAAATTTGACCGACATTCAAACCCGCATTGCCTTTTCCAAACGGCCCCTGATAAGGCGAACTGCTGGAGGACGTGCCAAAAGTGACCCACGGCGAACGCGGATTGGCGGAAGTCTCGAGGCGGACTCCATAATAAAAATCGTCAAAGGCTTCGCCGCGCACGCCGACGCGCACCGCATAACGAAAACGGTCCAGAGCAATCTTGCCGCCCTGGGGATCGTGCGCTTCACGGTCTTCGTAACGCACGCGCAGATCGCCAAAGAGTTCGATGCTCTTGATGCCGGTATTGATCTTCCACTTGGAAGATTCCATCACCGGCATGTTGGTCTGGCTGGCATCGGCATCGGCCTTGATAGACTTGGCTTCGTCCTCGGTTAAAATACCTTTTTTGATCAACGCATTGAGCAGCGGGTCGGAACTCTCCGCGCGGGCGCCACCGGCCAGGAGCAGAGCGGCGAAAATTCCTGTGGTTCGCATCGTCCAGCCACTGCACTTTTTCAAAATCGTTTTGTTTGCTTGGCTCTTCATCAGTTGGTCTCCCGTCAGTTTCGTGAGTCGGCAACGCTAGGAACGCCTTGTGACGGTATGGCAGCCATCTTGTTACGTTTGGGTGACAAGTGGAAAGGAAAAACCAGATTTGCCTATGGAAATTTAAGCGGCTGCGATTAGCAAGCGGGTGCGAGCATGGAAATCACCAACGGCGGACGCGATAAAATCGCCCGGCATTGTTGGTTGCCGACGGGTCGGAAAAAGTTTGCAGACCGCCGGTTCCGGCGACCAAAGGCAGGCCCGTCCATGAAGGTGCGGCAAGCGAAGGAGTATATTCCAGGCGATAAACATGGCCGTTGCGCGTGGGAATCGCGACTGTGAAACCATTGGTCGAAGTTTGTGGCGTCACAAACTTTGCACTGGTAACGGGCGGCGCGCTGCCGGTGATCACGAGGCTGTTGACGTTGCCACCGGCGATTTGAACGACGTTGGTGAGATGGGCAGGCACGATGTTTTGCTGGTTGTCCACATATACATTGGTTCCGGTGCCTGCGCCCCAGGCAACGACCGTGCCGTCACTTTTAAGCGCCAGATTATGCCAGCCACCCGAGGCGATCGCGATGACATTACTTAGCTCGGTTGGAACATTCGTCTCGCCATACAGGTTCAATCCCCAAGCCACGATTGAGCCATCCGCCCGCAACACGACCGTGTGCGCCGCGCCGGCTGAAATGGCCACGACATTGGAGAGGCCCGGTGGCACGGCAAGCTGGCCGCTGTCGCTGCGGCCCCAGGTGCGGATGGTTCCATCGGCCAAAAGCGCGACGTTGTGCCAGCCACCAGCAGCGATCTGCACCACATTGGAAAGGCCCAGCGGCACGATGGTTTGTCCATAGTCAGGATCCTGGCCAACATTGGCGACATTCGTGCCCGGTCCCCACACGACGACAGTTCCATCCGATTTCAACGCAAGGCTGTGATAAAATCCACCGGAGATTTCCACGACATTCGTCAAGCCAGACGGCACATCAATTTGCCCAAAGGAATCATCACCCACGGCCACAACCGTTCCGTCTGAGAACAAAGCCAGGCTATGTTGCCGCCCACAGGCGACGGAGATGTAATTCGTATCCTGGAAAAAATCTAAAACCCCAAAACCATCCGTCCCCCAGTCAGCCAGCGTGCCATCGGCATTGAGGGCGAGACCTTGAAGCAAACCGCCCGCGACCATCACGGCATTGGTGACATCTGCCGGCACGATGGATTGGCCGTAATTATTAATTCCCGAAGTGGTCGTGCCCGCCCCCCACGCGATGACCGCAGCCCGCGCTCCCGGCATGGCGGCCATCGTCAGGGTTAAAAATAATACGACGCCGCAAAAAAACCTTTGACCGCGAAAATTCATAAATAATCTTTCCAGCTCTGTTAATGCCGAGGGCATTCCGTAAATATTATCGTCGCCCAGCCGCACACAAGATTTTTCATGTTACTTTTCGGCTACAGAGCAGAAAAACTCGGAACCTCAAAAATTATTTCCCCACCGCGCAAAGATTTTTTCGTTACCATCCTGCGACAACCTGCAACGATTGCGCGCATTCCCGCGCACTCAAATACATAAGATTCTTTCCATAAGTAACATACATCAAAAATCGTCGGTTCTTAAAACAGACGTCGCGTGTCCTGAAGCAGGAAGCGGTTGTGGGAACATTCTCCTAAAGTGAGCACCGTTAATCCACAGCACATTGAGTGGCTTAGCACCAAACAACAAACTCGAACTCGGAATCAACAAACCAATATAATATGAAACAATTCACCAAATTGGCGATGGTTGCCGCCTCGGCCCTCACGGTCGTCGCTTCTGCCAGCGCTGCTACTTACAATGGCGACCTCATCGTCGGCTTCACCACCGCCAGCGGCAATGACCTCGTTTATGACCTCGGCAGCGAACCCTCGCTGGTCAACGGCGAAACCTGGAACCTCAACTCCCTCCTCGGCAGCAGCTTGAACACCTCCTCCGTCAACTGGGGTGTCATCGGCAGCAATCCTGTCGGCGGCGTGAATACCACCTTCAGCACCACGGCCAGCATGGACTTGGTTCCCAACACTGTCCCCCGCACTGGTTATACCGGGATTCGCAACGCTGTCGCTTCTGTCTATAGCTTGATGCCGGCCGCCGGCCAGGGCAACTCCGAGATGATCGCTGCCACGGGCACGACCAGTTGGAATACCGAAACTCTCAACCCGCAGATCCCGGGCGACTACAAAAACGCCTATGGCGATCCCAACAGCGTCGGTTACACCACCGAAGTTCTTTGGGGCGCGGATAATGCCAGCGATGCTCCCGTCCAAATCGGCACCTTCTCCTTCGACAACACCGGCACGCTGACCTTTGATTCGGTCTCCGTTCCTGAACCTTCCACCTACGGTCTGTTCGCGGGCGTCGGCCTCCTGGCTATCTCGCTCCGCCGCCAGTTTGCCAAAGCTTAATCGTTTTACCTCACTCAACACCAAACAACAAAAAATAAATAAAAATGAAAATCAATAAATTCGCTCTTGCTATGGCACTCGGAATGAGTGCGGTCACCCTGGCCAGCGCTCAGACGGTTTATCTCACCGGTTCCACGGCTTTCCGCGGAAACGTGTTCACCGCTCTGTCCACCGACAACATTGTGTTCCATCCGGCTCCTGCGGTCACCACCTACGGCGGCAAAGGCAGCGGCTCGACCTTCATGGCGTTCGTCGGCACCCCCAAGGGCGGCAGCGGAACCTTGACGGTTCTCTGCGACTGGTCTGGCTCGGAAGCGGGCATCTCGGACGTCGCCACTCCTGGCGGCGCTTCCGAAGCATTCCCCAACCCTCCTTATGACGGCCTGAACGACGCCGGCAATCCTACCACCTTCACCCACGCTGTTGATATCGCGATGGCGGACAACAACACTCAGTTCTCCCGCATCTACGGCTTCCTCCCGAATCCTCCCGCCGCTCTCACCAGCAAGACTGAAGTCGGCATTGTGACCTTCAAATGGGTGCGCAATAAAGGCCTCTGGACCGGCAGCAACGTGACGGATTCCCAAATCCGCCAGGCCCTGAATCTCGGCGGCGTGCAAGCTGTGTTCTCCGGCAATTCCGCGGACAACAACAACTTCGTGTATGTCTCCGGCCGTGACAACTCGTCGGGAACCCGCGTCAATGCCTTCGGTAACACCGAATTCGGCATTTTCGGTGTCCCTTCGCAGATTGAAATCAGCACCGGCGGCGCCATGCAGGACCTCAATCCCCCGAATGGCACTTACTTCGGTGACTTCGGCTTCAGCAGCGGCGGAACCTTGGCTGGCACGATGGGCGCTGACACGACCACCGCGACCGACCAGATCTTCGGTGGCACGGGCTTCTCGGTCATCGCTTACCTCGGTGTGAGTGATGCCGCCACGGCCCTTACCGCTGGCGCAACGGAATTGTCCTACAACGGCGTTCCCTTCAGCGTGGCGAATGTCGAAGAAGGAACCTACACCTTCTGGGGCAACGAATACATCTGCGAAAAGAACGGCGCGGTCGCTCCTGCTACCACCGTTTTCAGTCAGTTGGCTGGCGCTACCGGCATCGCTTCCACCATCCCGGTCGGCGGTGGCTCGACCCCAAGCGCTCTGCGTTTGACGGACATGCACACCAGCCGCCCTGGCCCGACGGGCGATCCTGCTCACAACTAATTTAGTTAGTTGTCTGTTCCAACCGGCGTGGATGACCTCCACGCCGGTCTCGCTTTTGGTCGTCCCAAAAAAATTGAGTTATATTTGCTGGTAACACATGAAAGCGGCCTTGAAGATTTCCCTCCTGCTTAACGCCGGCCTGCTGGGCGCCTTGTTTTTTGCGCTGAACCGCGGCCAGAAATTGCCACCCACCGCTGCAAATGAACCTTCTGTCCCCGCTTCGTCTTCACTTGATTCCGCCACTCCCACAACCGTTGTAGTAACTAATCTGGTCGAAAAACCTTTTCGCTGGAGCCAGCTCGAATCTTCCGATTATCGCGTTTACATCAAAAATTTGCGCGCCATCGGCTGTCCGGAACCAACCGTGTGCGACCTCGTGACTGCCGACGTGGACAGCCTCTTTGGCGAAAAATCCCGCGGCTTGGAAAAAAAAATCGCCGATCTGGCCAATGGCCCTCTGTCCGAACGATTGGCTTCCGAACCCGCTTTAAAAGCCGAACTCCTGAACCTGCCGCAGGAACAGGCCAGCCTTATCGCCTCGTTGCTGGGCATCGCGCCACCGGCCAATGTCGTCAGTATTGCTGACGCGCCAGTTCCAGTTGCGCGCGCGCGCGTCGCTCCGCAAGTCGCCCAACCCCTTTCGATGCCGCTGGTTTTTGCCGATGTGGATCTGAGTGCGCTGCATCTCGACGATGCTCGCGTTCAAGTGATCAATAACCTGCGCCAGCAATTTCTGGACGAAGTGGGCGCCAATACCAATGCGGACCCCAATGATCCGGCTTATCTCGAGCGCTGGCGCAAAGCCCAGCCGGAAGCCGACCAGATGCTGCGCGGCATGATCGGCATCAATGCCTATCAGGCTTACGATCTGGCCGCCCATGCGAGCTGGCAACATTTGGCCAGCGTGGCTCAATAGTTTATCCGGCGCTTATTTCGCTCCGGGCGCCGATACCCGCGCCACGATTTTCGCCTTGCGCCATTCTTGCGCCTGCTTGGTGGCTTCAGCGATTTGTTCGGGCGTCAATAAACCAGTCTTCGCATTGATGGCCGTCTGGCCGGACATATCCCTGAGATAATGATTCGCCAGCCGTTCACCATCCAAATTGGCGAGATAAAACCATTTGTAGGCTTCGACCGGGTCAGCCGCCACGCCCGATCCCTCCAGATACAAGCGGCCAAGATTCATTTGCGCTTTGCCGTCCAGCTTGTCGGCTCCCTCCTGGTAGCACTGCCTCGCGCGGGCTAAATCCTGCGGGATTTCCGGCGGCGCGCCGTGCTCATAAATGTAACCCATGCCATTCGCCGCGCCAGCCTGCCCATCAGCAAACGCTTTTCCGTACCAATTCAGCGCTGCCTGGCAATCTATCGGAACCCCCGTGCCGTTGAGGTAAATATCAGCCACGGCAAATTCCGCGTCCGACTGATGTTGCTCAGCGGATTTCTTGTACCACTTAAGCGACTCCTGCGGGTCCGCCGGAACGCCGCGTCCTTCGGCGTAAATTCTTCCCATGCTAAACTGCGCTAAAGGATCGCCGTGATCGGCTGCCTTGCGATACCACGAAGCCGCGATCTCAAAATCCTGCTTCACGCCGCGGCCCTTGGCGTAATAAGAACCCAGGTCATTTTCCGCAAAGGCAAAACCCTTCTCGGCCGACCGCGTCATGTAATCCACCGCCTTGGCTTGATCCGGCGGCACGCCGGTGCCTTTGGCGTAATGCACCGCCAGGAAATAAAGCGCCGAGGCGTCGCCGTTGGTCGCCGCGCTTTGGGCGGTTTCAATCGTGAATTTGTCCTCCGCGTGAATGCCTTGCACCGCGCAAAAGCAGGCGCAACCGATCGCGAGCCACAGAGTCCGAGCATTTATCTTCATGGTGGAATGGTTATTACCAGTCTCCTGCCGCTATTGTCATGTTACGAATTTTGAAAATAAATGGCGGGACCGTTAAGAACCTGTGGCGGAGTGTCAGATGGCGATTTTCACCGCCCTGCTATCCAATCGAAATCGTCAAAAAGGCCAATCATTTCAGGCCGAAAACCTCCCTGCTGGAAAATCATCAGCCCATGTCCTCAAAATGCATCCGATGTCGTTTAGTTTGCTCAAGTCCGTATCGCCAAGCCAGCCCGCTCTGTCAAAATATCCGCTCAATGACGAATGAAACCAACCTACCACGCCGAACCATGAAACATTTTCTCAAGACCCTGCTCGTGACCGCCGCCGTTGCTGTATTGTCTATTGGCTCCCTTCAGGCACAAAGCACTTCCACCAAGTATGACGGCGATTTGCTGATCGGCTTCACTGCCGAGACGGGCAATGATTTGATTTACGATTTGGGTCCGGCATCCGCGCTCAGTGACGGCAAGACGTGGAACCTGAGTTCGTTGCTTTCCATTTATGACCTGACCACCGTGCAATGGGGTGTGGTCGGTTCAACGAACCTGGTCACGGCCAACGCCACCAACAAAGCCTCCTACATCACCGTTGCGCCTGGATTTACGCCTGACCAGATACCCAACCGCTCCGCGTTTCTCTCCATCAGCAATTCCATCGTCGGCATGTACCAGCTTTTTCCTGCTGCTGGCGCTGGACAATCCCTCTCCGTCAGTTCCATTTCTTCGGAAAGCTGGAATGAACAAACCATTAATGGTTCGCAGCCTACCGATTATCACAATCTCTATGATAACCCCAATGTCACCGGCAATACCTCGGCCAGCCTCTTCGTGGTAGGCACCAATTCCGCGCCGGTATTGGTCGGCGGATTAGCCCTCGGACTGAACGGAGTCCTCACTTTCCGGCAGCCCGGTTCTACACCTCCCACCGCGCCGCTCCTGGGCCTGGCTCGCGTCGGCAACGTCAACACGATTTCGTTCACCGCAACCAGCACCGCCACCTACAACCTGGTTTTCACCAACCTGTCCGGCATCAATACCCCGCGCAGCACCTGGTTCCCGCTGGCCAGCCCGATCACCGGCATGAGCGGAACCACCACCTTCACCGATACCACCACCGACACCAATCGTATCTACAGCGTCAGCGCCCACTGATGCCTGGCAAATAAGAACAAAAAGTTTCCCCAACCTTTCTTAACCCAAAGGCCGGCCGCAAAGCCGGCCTTTATTCTTTTCAAGACACAGTCTGCCGCCAATCCCAATAAGGGAGGGCGAGCGTACCCGCGAGCCGTAACTAAAAAAATACCCACGCCCCCGTAAGCCGCACGATTGAACCTAAACTATTCTTCTTCTCCCTCTCCTCCAATTCAGTTGCAAGAGAGGCGGAGTGAGCTTGCGCTCATTGAGAAAAACCATAGCGTCAGTCTATGGCGCCAATTCCAAGAAAGGGAGGGCGAGCGTACCCGCGAGCCGTAACTAAAAAAAATACCCTCACCCCCCGCGAGCCGCACGATCAAACCTAAACTATTCTTCTTCTCCCTCTTCTGCAATTCAGTTGCAGGAGAAGCGGAGTGAGCTTGCGCTCATTGAGAAAACTATAGCGTCAGTCTATGGCGTCAATTCCAAGAAAGGGAGGGCGAGCGTACCCGCGAGCCGTGACTAAAAAAAACCCTCACCCTCCGCGAGCCGCACGATTGAACTAAACTATTCTTCTCCCTCTCCGCCGCCGCCAGCGGGGGAGAGGGCCGGGGAGAGGTGGTCCCCTCATCCTCCCCCACGCACCCTCAAATTCATTTTACTGTGGCGGCAAAATAACCGTCACCCGGCTAACCCACCGGGCGAGCACAGGCAATTTCCTCTTCTTCAAATCATCATCGCTGGAAGTCGTGTCGGCCGTCGCCGTCGTTTGATCCTTGGCATCCGCCGTCGCCGTGCCCGCGGCAGATTGCGCCGTGCTGGTCGCCGCCGCCGTGGTTCCCAGCGTGGATTGCGCCGCCCCGCCGTTGACGGAAACATTTTGGCCCAGGACACTCGCCGAAACATTCGCTCCACCTACGCTCGCTCCGCTGATGCCGATCACCGTTCCCGAAACACTTCCCCCCGCCGCCACCGTGGCCGATCCCGCTGAGAGCAGTGTGCCGCTGAAACTGCCGGTCGTATTTATCGTTGAGTTCTGGCTGGAGATGATTGTTCCCCCGACGTTGCCTTGGGCAGTGATATTCACCGTGCCGCCGATTAGCCCGGAAGTCCCAAGATCAATATTCCCTGGAATGGCGGGAGTGTCGCCCATCGCCGGTGTGCCCGCCACTAAAGTGATCGTCGGGCCGCCAGCGACGTCGCCGCCCAAAGCCAACTGCAAAATTCCCGCCGTATCGCCATGGATATTCCCGCGCGGTGTCTCCACAGTGATGTCGCCCGGCAGTGAGACCCCGCCTTGCGCGCTCAAACTGTCCGGCAGGGAGGTGGCCACAATGCCGCTGCCATATATCTGATCGGAAATGCTGTTGGGCGTGCCGCTTGAATCTTTGGAGACCAATGGCACATACACGTAGTTATTACCGCCGCTACCCACCTCCACATCGCCGTGGGTCGAGGTCACACTGACGGCGCCACCGTTATACGCCGCGATGCGCGAACCGTTGATGTTCACATCACCAAAAGCCGACACACTCACGTCACTGTGTCCGCTGGTAAAAATGCCGTAGGCCAGTTGCGTGCCGGTCGTAATAAAAAAGTCCTGCGAACCTAAATCCAATTCACCTCCGGTGCTGGTCACATTCACGTCACCGCCATACGTCGAAGCAATGCGCGAAGTCAGCATGGACAAATTACCGGTGACCGTCACATCCACCTCCGCGCCCACGGGCGTGTAAGGCGTCAACGTCGAATAATCCACGCCGCTCGCCTGCGTGCCGTTGCCGATCCCCCACGACATGATTCCCGGCGAATCGCCCAGTTCAATGGAACCGGCGTTGATCGTGAAAGTTCCCGGACCGCCGATTTGAAAGCCCGATGCCGGCGTCGTCGGCACTTTCGAACTGTCCGTCACCAACTGGGAAATCACCGAGCCCGGCACGAACGTATAAGTCATCGTCTCTAGCTTGCCGTCGGTTGTGAAAAGCGGATTGCCGTTGGCGTCAATTTTCAGCACGGTAAAAGATCCGTTTTCCAGCGCCATGATTTGTGACGCGCTCAGCACGGAAAGATTGCCGTTGAAACCGATGCGCTGGCTGCCCGAGGTTGGATCGTAAATGAACCCTGGGTTCGCTCCCAGCGCGTAACGCGATTGCACCTGGGGAAACAAAAGGTAACTCGCGCGCAACACATCCTTCAGCGCCGCCGTCGAGGTAAACGTATTGACGTTCAAATTCATCACGCTCGGATCCACCGCCAGTTCAAACACCGAGTCCCACATCAAGGGCTGAAGCGGATTGGCGCTGATGATCGCCGAGTCCAGGTTTTCAAAAGTAAGGCTGGGCGTATTATAAATTTGCCCGTGGACAGTGACAATCGTGTTGTCGCCGGTGTGCAGGTTTTCCCCGATGAAACTCGAGTTGTTCATGTCTCCATCCACCGTCAACACCGTTTCTTTGTCCGTGTAAAAAGTGATGTTGTCCGCGTCGCCCGCCACCGTGATCTCCACCGGCTGCTTGTTGTTCAACTGCGGTGGCGTTGCCGCATGGTCATTGGAGAGGAACGCGCCGTCGGTCCATTGCGTAGCGCCGCTGTCGGACATCTCGAGATAATTATTATTGCCCTGGATGCTCCCGCCGCTCTTGACGTTGATGTTCAAATTTCCGTCTGCCGAAGGAAATAAAATCACCGGCACATCCAGCGTGAGCCCCGACGAACTCGCCGGCCCACCCATCAAACCCGTTTCAATCGTCAAGCTCGGCGGAAAAATCACCGGCACCGGGGCCTCTGACGGACGCGGCCCGCCGCCCGTGATCTCAACAAACAAACCCGCCTCCAAATCCACCGACGCCGTCGGCGTATAATCAAAATTATGATAACTGACAAACGTGCCTGCCGCACCGCTGTCATTGAAAATGCCGTTCGGATTGCGCACCTCGCGCAAATAAATATATCCCTTCGGCGCATTGACCGTCCAACTGCCATTGACCAGGCTCAAATCAAAATCCCCATTCTTCGTCACCGGCGCGCCAATATTCCCCCCCGTGGACGTGATCATCCCCGTGCCATTGGCCACGACATAATGACCAGAAATACTCTGCCCCGCCGTGATCGTCACGTTCCCGCCGCCAAAAGCCCCCGTGCCCGCGTCCGAACGCGAAACACTGTTGTCATAATCCGCCTGCGTCGGCAAATAACTGGCCACCGACCCGTTGATCGCGTCAATCGTCACGCTGCCACCCGCCGCCGTGCTGATCCCGCCCAGCGTTGGAGAAACCGTATAATAAGGCGGCGGCGCCACCGTGCCGCGGTTGCGGACGCTGGTGAAAACAAATCCCGCCGGGTCAATGCCCGTATTCACATTGCCAAAATCCGCCGTCACATTGATCGCTCCGCCCCCAAGCGTGCGAATGGCCCCCGTATTCACCAGCACGTCATTGGCAGAGTTAAGAGTGATGCTGCCGTTTTGCGTTTGTAGAAACCCGCTGCCATTCAAATAAATTCCATCCGTATTAGCCGTCGTGGGGCGCGACGTAAGGTTCTGCGGCCCCGCCGTAAAATCAAAACTCCAATTATTCCCCGCCTGAATCCCCGCCTTGTCATCCACCACAATACTTCCCCCCGCCGTCAACGTCAGGCTCGCCGTCGGGTCCTTGCTCGCCGGCAAGATCCAGTCCGTAGCCACCTCAATCCCATCTGAAGCGCTCAACGAAATGTGCGATAGCGAACCCGAACTGATCAACGTGTTCAGCGAATTGACATTGAGCGTCAGCGTCGTGGCGCTGCCGCTGCTCGGCGGATCGTCAGCGTTCACCGTGCCGCTGGAATTATCCCCCGTGGACGACAACTTGATTTCCTGCGGATCAATGAACATCGTCGCCGCCAGAAAACCATTCGCCGCCTCCCCGTGGATTTGCGTTTGCAAGTCATCGAACTGCTGCGCGGAAATTTCAATATGCCCGCCGTCGCCGCCCTGCGCGCCGCCCGAAACCTCAATCCTCGAAGTCGCGCTATCGGAATATTGATTGGCCGATTGCAGCGTCACACTCCCGGCATCGCTCACGCCCTGCGTGTCGCCCTTGGCCGAAATCACCGAGCCCGAACCTATATTGAGACTGTCGCTGGCCACCAATTCAATCACCCCATTGACCTCGCGCACCGAATTGGCTTGCACCAACCCGCCCTGATTCACGACTTGCGCGCGCATCTCGATCGTCCCCGCGTCAGCGATAAGTTTCCCTTGGTTGTCCACCGAGCCTTGGGGAAGTGTGACCGTCGCCGAAAGCCCACGCCCATCCGGTCGCTCCGAGAGCATCACCTGTTGCCCCGCGTAAAGCCCGATGTTCCCCTGCGGCGCGGAAATGCTGCCGTAATTTTCAATCTTATCGGCAATCAGAAAAGCCGGGCAACCCGTCCCCACATTGATCTGCCCATAATTAATAATGCTCGCGGTCGGCGGCGGCGCGCTGAACGACCAGGCTCCGCCATCGGAAAGATCGGGCATGGGAATCGGCGACGTCGTCATCATCAAACCATGCGTCGTGATCGAAGCCTGCCCGCCGATATAAAAACCCGCTTGGTTTTGCAAAATCACGTAACCATTGGCATTCAGCGAACCCAGAATCTGCGAAGGATTGGAATCATGGATTTGGTTCCACACCACGGACGAACTGGAAGGCTGCACGAACGTCGTCGTCTCGCCCAAACCGATGTTGAAGGATTGCCAGTTGATGAACGCGTGGTCGGATGTCTGGATCGTCAGCTTGGAACCCGAAGTGTTAAACGTCGCCGAACCTTGCGCCACCGAGCCGCCAACTGGATTCGCCTGCGCCGGACGACCCGCGAAACCGCAGATCACGGCCACACCGAATATTCCGGGCCATCGGCGCAATGAACGAGTGGACATAAAAATAAAATTCCTGCGCAAAAAATTTAAGTCTCCGTCAACCCCGCCGCAATGCGATTGCTGTGACATTTGGGTTACAATCAAAACTGTGCCGTCAACGCGAAATTGAAGAACGGCTGATACGGCGAGATCGTGCCTGCGCGCAGCAACGGCAGGCTGAACAAAAACCGCGCTTCCCACGCCGAGCCCAGCGCCGCCGCCGCGCCAAAGCCCGTGCCCCAAAGCGGCGTGCTTTCATTCCTGCCCTGCGGATCGAGCAAATAAGTGTCCGCATAATCCACATAGACCGAGCCGCGCACCACCAGCGGATATTTTCCGTTGATCGTGCCGACCACGTGCGGCGGCGTTTTTTGTTCCAACGTCAAATGCCAGCCGGTATCGCCAAAAATTTCGCCTTCATGATAACCGCGCACACTGCCCACGCCGCCCGCGCCAAATTGCTCGTTGCTGAGCAACGGTTCGTTGGCCCACTGTCCATCCGCGCGAAAGCCCAGCTTCCATTGCTTGAAGATTTCCTGCTCGCGCGAAAAACTCGCCGTGACGATATGATACGAACCATCCGCCTCGGTCGAACCCGCGGCATTTTGGAATTTCGTTTTGCTATCCGAAAAACCCGACGTCAAAAAATTCACCGAATAACCAATGCCGAAGGCAGTCACGCCGTGATCATCGCGCCGGTTGGCATCCCAGCGGATCGTAAAGGGCAGGTAATCCACCGGCCTATAAGTTTTTGGAACCGGCGAAGCAATCACGCTGACGATGGGCGGATTAGGCGCGCCGTTGGGTTGAATGGTCGTCAGCGACGTCTCAAAATTATTCGTCTTGTTGCTCGTCAGATTGTAATCCTTGTAATCGAAGCCGGCCGCCAGCACGGAACTGATCTCATGAAATTCCGGCAGCGGCATATTGAGCCGGAAACCCACACCATTATTTACTGTGACATCCTGCTGCACGTCATTTTCATCAATCGAAATAACTCCCGGAATGCTGGTGAGATTGTGCGTGCCAAGATTTTGGATGCCCGTGTCAATCGTCGAACGGCTGGCAAAGATATTCAGCTCGGGCACGCCTGAAGCCGGCGGCAGCACGAACTTCCTCGTGCCTTCATTATACCCGAACGACCCCGGCTCGCTCGCAATCTGTTCCGAAATCGAATCCGGATAACCCAGCGGCAGTCGGTAAAATCCGCTGAAGTTTGCGACCAGTGGTTTGTCATAAAACGACCATTGATCCGATCGCTTATAATCTTCCGGTGAAAAGCTGTACTGCAAACCCAGCGATTCGTCCAACTGCCAAAGGTTGTTGAACACCGCCGAACTGTTCACACGCAAGTCAGGTGTGCCCGGCGAACTTTCATTGTTCAATTCCGTCTTGGCATGTAATGGCAAACGGTCCTTCACCACCAGGCGCAGGAGGGACGTGCCCGGTTCCGCGCCGGGCGCGAGTTGCGGATAAATTTGCCGATCTTGATTCGCGTTGGCGCGATCCAACTCGGCCTGAAAAACCGGCCGCAACAAAATGATATTCGTGTGCAAACTCGGCAACGCGCGCATCACATTGTTCGAACTGAAATAACGATTCTGCGTCACCCGGATTTCCGACAGCCGCCCCTCGAACACCCGGATCTTCACTGTCCCGTTGGTGATCTGCTGCGGTGGCAGCGTGACGTTGACCGTGGGATAACCGCGATCGCGATATTCCTTTTGCAGATCGGACGCCGCCGCGATGATGTCGTTGAGCGACACATTAGTGCCCGTGCCTTTGGCCAGGATGTTTAATAATGTATTGGTCGAGAGCAGCGTGTCGCCCCGCACCTCGTAGGTATGCACATTGAAACGCGGCACGTCGTTCGTTTTGGCGGGCGCGTTATTTGTGCCCCCGGCGCCGGTTTCAGCCATCTCCACGTTCGTCACCACCGCCAGGGATTTTCCCGAAATCAAAACCTGCGGAAACACGCCTTCATAAACATTCATCGTGACCACGCCGTTGGTGATGCGCTCGCGGGCGAGAGACACGTTGACATCCGGATAACCGTGCTGTTGAAAGCGGGTGAGCACCTCCGATGCGGCCTGCACGATTTGTCCCAGGCTGACGTTCGTCCCCATGTAATTGGTCAAAATAAGCGGGGGCGCATTGGAAAAAATTTTCGCACTGTAACGGACCTCGTAATCGTGAACTTCAAAAAAAGGCCCGGCATTGAGCGCCACCGAATCCGGCTGCGGCACTGAATTAGTGGAACCAGATGCGGAATCCGCCGCCTGCGTCCGCGCGCAAAGCAACAGGCAGGCGCACGCGAAGAACACGCGCCACACCTGCGCCGTACATAAATTGGCCCTTTGCCGGGCTCCAGGAATCATCATCGTAACTCCGCCACACTGGTCGGTTTCGGAGCGCGAAGCCTGCGAGATGATTATTACGAAGAGTTGGCGGATGTGTGACAAATGGGAAACGAAACCGGATTGGCATATCTCGTATTCCCTTGTTTTTTCCTGCGCCTTCGCCGCCGAACTATTTTCACAAATGTAATCGGACCGACATCTGTCTGTAATTCGCTGCGCCTATCTATGCTCCTCCGTGCGCGAAGTCGAAAATTTTTTGAAACTCATTTCGTGATTTTAAGTTTGGCTGATCTTCGACCGGAGCGCCGTGATAAAATGAAAAAAACCGTTGCTGCAAAATTTCGGGTCGAAGATTTTTCTGAACCGCATCTGGTTCTTTGCGAAATTGTGCTGGCCTCGGGCTCCGAGTGGACCCCACAACTCCCTGGCTGGATGGTCATCCATGTCTCCTCCGGCGTGGGCTACTGGCTGCATCCGCGGATGAACCGCGAACTGCCGACGGGCGCAGTGGTCGTGCATTCCGACCAGGTGCGCGGCTCCATTCGCGCCAGCCAGGTCGGCGAACTGCGCCTTGATTTTTTCCGCGTCGAGCCTGCCAAGCTCACGGGCATGGTCACCATGTCCGACCAGCGGCTGCTGCAAAGCGCCGCCGGTGATGAAAAACTTTCCCTGCGCGTCGTGCCGCCCAACCCGGTTTTTTCCGAGACGCTCAAGAAATTAAATGCCGCCGAACTCGGCAACCGTTTTCCGGTGCGCGCCCAGTTGCTGCTCTTGTTCCTCGAAGTCTTTGGCGGCGATTTCGAACAATCGCGCCTGGAATCGCGCGCCGGTTTCGATGCCAGCGTGCGGTTGCGCCAGATGCTCAACCAAATGTCCGCTTCGGAACTCATGGAGATGAGTTTCTCTGAACTCGTCAGCAAGACCGGCTGCTCGGCGCGGCACGTCAGCCGTTTATTTACTGAGATGGTCGGCGTGTCGTTCCGCGAGAAACAGGTCGAGTTGCGCCTGGCGCGCGCGTGCGAACTGCTGGCCACCACGGATTATAAAGTCGTGGATGTCGCGCTCGAAAGCGGCTATCAGTCCACCAGTCTTTTCAATCTCATTTTCAAACAGCGTTTCAACATCAGCCCCGCAAAATGGCGCGATCGTGTGCAACGCCGCAAGCCCGCGCGCGAATCCGTTCGCCGCCTTCATGCCGCCGCGTGATTCGGTTTTGCACAAATATTTTTCAACTGGCCGTAAAATTTTTTCACCCCTTCAAAAAAACCAACGCCGCTTTTTTCCACTGACATGTCACTCATTTTTCTCCATTCGTCACAACCGTCACCGCGCGTGACCATAAAGTAACACGCGCCATCTTTACCCTCGCGCGCACGAAAGCTATGTTTCGGCAGCTTTGAGAAACGAAAACCGATTTTGTTCCCGAGTATATAGAAAGATTAGATCGTCCGGCGTTGTGTGATCGCGCCCGCGCTTCATTTATCATCATGGTCAGCCATCGTTCCATAGGCATTCGCAGTTCGGCATTAGCTTGCCAGATGTTGCTCGTGACTTGCAGCTTTTGGGGTTGGTTCCTGATCTGGCAATCTTCCTTCGTCTGGGATGTTGGAGCGCTCAAGGGCTATCTCCTTTACAACGAATTTTTATTGATCGGCATTCTGTTCAGCGGCGAACGCAAGCGCGAGGCGACCGGGCAGCATCACGAATGGGTGAGTGCCATCCGTCAGAGTTTTCGCCAGACGCTCGTCGGAATTTTTTGCGTGTTCATGGTCGTCTTTGCGCGGCAGGACGCGGCGGTTTCACGCTCCTTTTTCTTCAGCTACATTCCGTGGCTGTATCTCACCCTGATTTTTTCCAGATATTTTATCCCGCGTTATCTCGGCAAGTGGGCCTTCTCGGGCGACCGCGAAGAACGCGTGGCCCTGGCCGGCACCGGCGAACAGGCCGCCCGGCTCGCGCCGTGGCTCGAGCAAAAAAGTTTTGTCGGCCTGCGCACGATCGGCTTGATCTGCCCGCAATCTTCAACTTCGATCGCCTCGCCGTATCCGGTCCTCGGTACGATTGACCACATGAAGGAAATTCTCGCGGACAGTTCCATCACGCAGGTGATCGTGCTCGACCTTTCCCTGGGCAGCGCCTGGATCCGGCAAATGACTCATCTCTGCGAAGACGCCGCCGTCCGCCTGCTTGCAGTCAACGATCTCAACGCCTACTTCAACCACACCACCACGGTCTTTGAAGACGATGGCATCCGGTTCATCGGCCTGCGCGAGGAACCGCTGGAAAGCCCGATGAATCGTCTGTTCAAGCGCATCCTGGATTTGGCTGTGGCGCTGCCGGTGGTCGTGCTTATTCTGCCTTTCGTCACCGCGCTCGTGTGGTGTCTCCATCGGCTGCAATCGCCCGGGCCGGTTTTTTTTCGCCAGGTGCGCACCGGCATGATGGGCCGCCCTTTCGGCATGTATAAATACCGCACCATGCACGTTCACAAAGGAGATGAAAATAAACAGGCCTCCAAAAACGACCCGCGCATCTTCTCCGCGGGGGCATGGCTGCGCCGTTTCAGCGTGGATGAAATTCCCCAGTTCCTCAATGTCGTCCTCGGCGACATGAGCGTGGTGGGGCCGCGTCCGCATTTGCCGAAGCACGAGGAACTGTTCGCCAGGGTGATGAGCCGTTACTTCATCCGCAAATTCATCCGCCCGGGCCTCACCGGCTGGGCGCAGGTCAGCGGCTTTCGCGGCGAGATCCATTGCGAAGGCGACATCCAGAAACGCGTGGAGGCCGATATTTATTATTTGGAAAACTGGTCGTTCAGCCTGGATTGCCTGATCATCCTTCGAACGATCAAACACTGCATCTTTCCGCCGCGCAGCGCCTACTAGAAAGTTTACGCATTTGCCACAGAACTGTCATGCGGACGACATGAGCGCGGGGGAAGATGTTCGTCCGGTCGCGCCGCGTCGCCGCAAAGCATTGCGAGAGTATTTGCGAAGCGTCGCCGCGGTCACCGGCTGGGCAAAATAACCGGGCAGGGCAATCCGCCGGTTGAGTAGATAAGCGGCCGTTGGAAATGGTTTTGACAATACATCGTCAAAAGCCAGGGGCGGTAGCTTGTTTAAAAGAGCGTGGCTGAAAAAACTATTATTTTACCGTCCCATACTTCGAATGGGAACGGGAATGGCAACGGGTCGGGCGCAAACTACCGCCTGACACTCATGGCCCCCAAGCGGCGCTACCTCTCCTACCTTCGCGAGCGTTGGTGGGTGATTATGGTGTGCATCGCCCTGACCGTGAGCGCGCTTTTCGTTTACGAAACCGTGCGCGGCGAAAAAGTCTTGTCCTACGCGCAGCTCTACGCCAGCGCCGAAATGCAAGTGGCCGCCGTGAGTTTCTTCAATGAAGAAGCCTTGACCTATTTCGGCACGCAAATCGAACTGCTTAAAAGCGCGCACCTGCAAAACGCCGCCTACCAGCGAATCGGCTACGTCCCCAAGCCCAATCAGCCGCCGCCCGTGAAGCTCGAAATCATTCAGCCGCTCAAGACTTCCATCCTGGAATTGGAAGCCACCGGCTCCGACCCCGCGATCACGCAAAATTTCCTTCAGGCGCTGATTGACGAGTATCTCAATTATAAAAAAGAAGCGCGCGACACCATCTCGCAGGAAATCATGCAGTCGCTCACCGACCAGATTTCCAAAAAAGAAGACGATCTGAAAAGCGAGCAGGATCAGTGGGCGCATTTTCAAAAATCCAACAACATCGTCGTGTTGGATCAGGAAACTCGGAGCGCCGGCCTGTATCTCGCCGAATTAAATATGCAGTTGGCCAAACTCAAGCTCGACCGCGATCTGCTTGCGCGGGGATTGGACGTCACTCAAATGGATTCTCCAGCCGTAATGAGCGCGCCAGCCGTGACCAACGCAACCGGGAGCATTCCAGCCTACATCTCCACCAATTTTGCCGAACAACTTTCAAGCGACGCCGCGCTCAAATCCGCCAAGGTCCAGCTTGCCGTCACTCGCGGTGAACGCGATCAGACGCTTGCCGAACACGGCGAAACCGCCGCGCACCGTTTGAATGACGAGGTCGCGCGCCTCGAACGCACCGTGCAAATCCTGGAAGAACAAAATCTCGCCGAGCGCAAAGCCACGCTGGAAGATTTGAACAAACGCATCAGTGCCATGGAGACCTCCATTCCCACCTGGGAAGCCAAGGTGCTCGACATGAACGACCGCCTCTCCGAAGGCGAGCGCCTCAAAAGCAGTGTGCAACGCGAACAAGGCTATTACGATCACGTATTGTCCACACTCCAGAATGTGGACCTCGGCAAGAACGTGCAGACCGAGCGCCTCGCCGTCCTCCAACGCGCCACGTCCCCCGAACCCGTGAAACGCCACTTGATAATCTGGTTCGCGCTCGCCGTGATCGGGGGATTTTTCATGGCCCTGGGTCTGGTCTTCTGCTGGTATTTGCTCGATGACCGTTTTGTTTCCGTCCGCGATATCAAGGAGCAGTACGGCGAAATGGTGCTCGGCCTCGTCCCGCAAATTCGCGTGCCGAAATCCAGGCCGCACCAGGCCTTGCTCGAACACGGTGACCGGCGTCACACCTACGCCGAGTCCTATCGCCACTTGCGCTCGGCCATTTTATTTTCGTCCTTTGGCGAAGGCCGTCCGCAAACGCTTCTCGTCACCAGTTCCGCGCCCGGCGAAGGCAAAACGACCATCGCTCTCAACCTTGCCCGCTTGCTCGCCCGTAGCGGCCTGCGCGTCGTGCTGGTGGATGCCGATGCGCGCCGTCGCGGACTCAGTTCCCTGCTGAATGCGAAAGACCAAACCGGCATGCTCGATTTCCTGCGAGGCGATGCCGACGCCGCGCAAGTGACGCACCCGACCGATACGCCCGGATTATCCTATGTGCCCGTCGGCACGCACAACGAATTGACCGAGGGCGTTTTCCTGCGCCCCCGGCTGGCCGAGTTGCTGCGCGGGTTGCGTGAAGAACGCGACTTCGTGATTTTTGACGGCGCGCCGATTTTGGCGTCGGACGATGCCGCCGTGCTCGTGCCGCTCGTGGACGCCGTGGTGCTCGTGACCCGGCCTTTCTACACCCGCTCGCGCCTCATCCGTCAGGCACTCGATATGCTTTATCAACGCCAGGCCAAGTGCGTGAGTTTCATTCACAACCGCGCCCGTGCGGATGATCTTGCGGGTCATTATGAAATGAATGGAGTTCCAGTCCCGGCGCGAAACGGCGCCGCGTAATGACTGGCTCAAAATCAGGCACGTGTTGTCATCAAAAATAAACTGGCCGCGAGTTTCAAAGAAAAAGTTGATGAACCTGACTACCATTTGGAAGCGTCTTTTTCACTGGGCCGGACTCTTGTGTTTGCTGGCCAAACTGCCGTCGGCATCTGCGGCCGACCCGCACTATGTCTTCGCGCATTACATGGTTTGTTTCGCCACCTACGGCGCCACCGTGGCGGGTTACGAACAGGACATCAAGGATGCCCAGGCCGCGGGCGTGGATGGTTTCGTTTTGGATGTGCCTGAGTGGAACGGTCCGGATACCTATTACAACACCCGCACCGAACAAATTTTCCAGGCCGCCGAAGCGCTCGGCACTCATTTCAAATTGCTCTTCTCAGTGGAAATGACCAACACCGCGGACATCGTCGCCATGCTAGGCACGTATACCGCCCGCTCAAATTATTTCTATTTCCACAACAAAGCCGTCGTCTCCACCTACGGCCAAAACTCGGTGGACTGGGCCAACGGCGTGTTCGCGCCGCTCAGCAAACAGGGCATCAATGTTTTTTTCGTTCCCTATTTCGAGCCCGAACCGATTTCGCACGCGCAGGATTATTCCAATGCCACCAACCTGCTCACGAAATATACAAACATCCTCGACGGCCTGTATTATTTCGCCGCCGGAACCGTGAGCAACATGATCGGCATTAACGACAGTTACAATCAGGCCTGCAAGCAATACGGCAAAATATTCATGGCCGGTTATTCTCCCAGCTATTGGGGCTGCAACCAGCCGCCCACCCGCGGCTACATCGAGGACGACGGCGGCGAAGGAACCGTGTCGCAATGGACGAACATCATCCAGACGCAGCCTGACTGGGTGGAAATCACGACCTGGAATGATTGGGGAGAAAGCACCTACATTTCGCCCATCGCCGACCCAAGCGTTTATTTTCCCGATGTCGCAAGTCCGCGCCGTTATAGTCACGGCGGTTTTCTGGAACTCTCGCGGCGTTACATCGCGTGGTATAAAACCGGCCAGCCGCCGGCAAATAATGCGGACGCGCTGTTTTATTTTTATCGCACGCATTCCACCAATGCGGTCGCTTCCAGCCCAACCGAACTGCCCGTGACCAACTTCAAAGGCGACGTCGCGGACATCATTTACACCACCGTGATCCTTACTGCACCGGCCACATTGCAAATTTCTTCCGGCCCGAAAATGTTCACCAATTCACTTCCAGCGGGCATGACGCATGTTCGCGTGCCCTTCGCGCCGGGCGCGCAAAAATTTTCCGTGACGCGCAACGGCACGCAGGTTCTTTCCGCGCAGGGCCCGGACATCCTTTCAGCCATTCAGGTGTATGATTATTTTCCCGCCAGTGGTTACACCTACGGGCTGCCGGCGCCGTCGAATTTGAGGATCGTTCACTAGACTCGTCCGTCCTCAAAAACGTCTTCGGTTTTTTAATTCTTTTCGGATTCTTTCAACCTTTGTTCACCGCGCGATCAATGCGATCCCATTTCTTTTCAGTGACTCCGCAACGCATCGGTAATTTCGTCATCGCCGCCTCGCCGGAAATGCTGCGCCCTTTCTGGTTGAAATTGCGCGCTTCACCGATTGGAGTGCGCTTGGTGCGCGGCGCGTTTTGGAGCGTCGCGGGAACGATGGTATCGCGCGCGCTGGGATTGCTGGCCTCAATCGCGCTTGCTCGCATCCTTGGCCGCACCGCCTTTGGCGAACTGGGCACGATCCAAAGCACCGCGGGGTTGTTCGGGATTTTTGCCGGGCTGGGACTCGGCATCACCGCGACCAAATACGTGGCGGAACTTCGAGACACCCACGAGCAGCGTTGCGGGCGCGTGATCGGCTTCTGCCTGACCACGGCGATGGCTGGCGGCACTGCGGCGGGGCTCGGTCTTTTGATTTTCGCAAAATGGCTGGCGGCGCACACGCTCGCCGCGCCGCAGCTTGCCGGGGCTTTGCGTTGGAGCGCATTGCTGGTTTTGCTGAGCACCGTGCAGGGCGCTTACCAGGGGGCGCTGGCGGGTTTCGAGGCATTCAAAGGCACGGCCTCGATAA
The DNA here is from genome assembly GCA_036268055.1 of Verrucomicrobiia bacterium. Lineage (NCBI taxonomy): Bacteria > Pseudomonadati > Verrucomicrobiota > Verrucomicrobiia > Verrucomicrobiia bacterium. The sequence goes on from DATAUW010000016.1 coordinate 260,269, forward strand.
GCTTCTACAGTGGACTTCTAAGTGTGCCCCTTATCGTGGTGGGCGGATGGTTGGCGGGAGTTGAGGGTGCGGTTGGCGGCTTGATTTTGCAGGCGCTCGCGGCGTGCGTATTAAGTCATGCGATGCTCAGGAAAGAAATGGCGCGGGCGCGCATCCCGCTTTCGTTTGCCGTGCACATGGCTGAATGGCGGTTGCTTTGGCGATTCACCGTGCCTGCGTTTCTCTCCGGCATGGCTGCGACGCCTGCTTCGTGGTTTTCGCGCACGCTGCTGGTCAACCAGCCCGGCGGCTATCCCGAAATGGCGATGGTCAGCGCTGCCAATCAATGGATGAATTTGCTGACATTCATTCCCTACATGCTGGGCAGCGTGCTCGTGCCCGTCTTCGCCAATCTCCACGCCACAGGGAAGCAAAAGGAATTCCGCCGCCTGCTGGGATATAACCTGGTGCTGAACGCCAGTGTCACCAGTGCCCTCGCGCTGCCCATCATGCTTTGCGCGCCCATCATCTTGGGATTTTACGGGCCGGGCTTCCGCGACGGCGTGATGATTTTCTGGATCTCCATGATCGTGGCCATCATCACCGCGGTAAACAATCTCTTCTCGCGGGCCATGCAGAGCGCGGGCAAAGCGTGGATTGATTTAAGTTCAAGCGTGCTGTGGGCGATGAGTGTGGTCGCGGGCGGTTGGTTTTTGATTCGTCCGTGCAAAGGCATCGGCCTGGTCGTGACCATGGCGCTGGCGGCATTCGCGCTGGCCATCTGGCAATGGTTCCTGTTGCAGAAAGTTTTTCTGAAGATGAACGGAGCAGCGCATGGTGGTTGATTCTCAATTCCACGATTCTGTGGTCGGGGCCATCGCGCGCCATAGCCGCACGCTTGGGCAGTTTCCGCGGTTGCGAGATCGTGCGCTCTACATTTACGGACGGATTTTGCGGCGCGTGTCCTGGCCGTTGCCGGGAAGACACTCGGCGGTGCAAGTCCGCTTGCGCGATCAGCCCGATCCTTTTCATCTGCGGCTCAGTTCAACAGACTGGCTCGTGCTCGAGGAAATTTTTCAGCATGAAGAATACACCTTCGTGCGTGACGTGATCAAAGATGCCGGTCTCATCGTGGACCTCGGTGCTAACGTCGGCTACAGCCTGCGCTACTGGCAGACACTTTTTCCCAACGCGCAAATTTTGGCGATGGAACCCGAGCCCAATAATTTTTTAATGTGCGCGCGCAACGTCGGTTCTGCCGGCTTGGCAAAACAAGTTACCCTGCTGCAAGCCGCAGCCGGCGCGCGCCGCGAGCTACTCCGTCTCGTGGACGGCGGGGAAGGGGAGTGGGCGTATCGCACCGAAGGCGGCGCATCTCAACGCGGCTGCGCGGTGGATGTCCTGCCGCTTGGTGAAGTGCTCGCTCAACATGTGAAGGGCCGGAAAATTGATCTGCTCAAGTGCGATATCGAGGGAGCCGAAAAAGATCTTTTCGCCCATTGCGCTCCGTGGATTGAAATGGTCAATGCCATCGTGGTTGAACTGCATCCGCCCTATACCTTGGCCGAATTGCGCTCGGCCCTTGCGCAATCCGGCGCGCATTTCGAGGTCACCGTCCAGATCAACCGCAAGCTTTGTCCCCTGGTATTATTGCAACGGCAAAAGTCTTCCAGCGAAAGATGATTTCCATGTTCGCCGCCTCCGTCGTCATCACCACCAAAAACCGCCGGGAGGATCTCTGCAAGAGTATCGTGTCCGCGTTGCAGCAGACGTTTCCGCTCGAAATTTTGGTGATGGACGATGCCTCGACCGACGGAACCGCGGAACACGTGAAACGTCATTTTCCGCAAGTTCAAGTGCATCGTTCCGAAGTGTCGCTTGGCTACATCGTCCAGCGCAATCGCGCCGCCCGGCTGGCCAAATCCGGCATCATCATCTCCATGGACGATGACGCAATTTTTTCGAGTGAATTCGTGGTGGGCCACACCTTGCGCGAATTTGACAACCCTCGCGTGGGCGCCGTGGCGATTCCTTTCGTGGATGTCAACCGCGGGCCTTCCATCTACCAATGCGCGCCGCAGGCCGAAAAACTTTATGCCATTTACAGCTTCACCGGAACCGCCCACGCGTTGCGCCGGGATCTTTTTCTCAAGCTCGGCGGATACCGTGAAAATCTGATCCACCAGGGCGAAGAGGAAGACTACTGCCTCCGCCTGCTGGATGCGGGCTTCATCACGCGCTGCGGCCGGTCCGACCCAATCCTGCATTTTGAATCGCCGCGCCGGAGTTTCAAACGCATGGATTATTATGGCGCGCGCAATAAAATTCTTTACGCGTGGCACAATGTCCCGTGGGGGCAACTGCCCATGCATCTGGCCGGCACGACTTTCAAGAGCGCCATTTACACGTTCAAGCCTGATCGCCTGCTGACCCGCCTGTGCGGCATCGGCAACGCCTACGCTTCCATTTTTTCCGGCCAGATCCGTCGCCGGCCCGTTAATAGAAAGAGCTACCGAGCCAGTCAAAACCTCAAACGAAACGGCCCGCAGTCCTTCGACAAAATCGAAGCACTTCTTTCAAAAACCAAACGGCCACAACCCCTGATCACTTGTGAGTCCTAACTCAAACGATTACTTGCAATCGTCCCCATCCGAATCGCCATCATCCGGCAACGCCCAGCGCTGGATTGTTTCCCAGGAAGGAACGCGGCAAACCTATTCCGTGCCGTTAAGCTTTCATCGCCTCGGTCTTCTGCGAACCATGTACACCGACATCTGGTGGCCATGGGCGCGCCAGCTCCTCAAGCGCGGTCCTGCGGGCACGCGCGCTCTCGCCACAAGATTCAACCGCGAAATTCCTTCCGAGCGGGTCGTCTCTTTCAATCAATTCGCCACCGTTTGGCGGATTGGCGATCACCTGCGCCGGCGCTTTCCTGACCGTCGAAAAATGTCAGACGAGTTTTGCACTTTTGGCCGCTGGATGGCTACCTGCGTGCGTGATCATCTCAAGCATCAGGAATTGGACTCGGAGCGTGATTGTTTTTTCGGCTTCGACACGAATTGTTTGGAGACGCTGGAGTTCCTGAAACCTCGCGGCGTTTTCACATTGGTGGATCAGGTTGATCCCGGCTTGGTCGAGGAAGAGTTGGTCATCGCCGAAGCGGAGAAGTGGCCGGGCTGGGAAGGCATTCCCGGCCGTTTTTCCCAGGAGTATTGGGACCGGTTGAAAGCCGAGTGGAACCTCGCCGATCTGATTTTGGTGAATTCCACATGGTCGCGCGACGCACTCATGCGCCAGGGTGTGCCGTGTGAAAAAATGGTCACCGTTCCGCTGGCCATTGACCTCGCTGCTGATCACGCGCTGACTCCCGTCAATCCCGAAGGCAAGCTGACGGTCTTGTGGCTGGGCAGCGTCATCCTGCGCAAGGGAATCCAGTATTTGGTGGAAGCAGCGCGCAAATTGGAACCGTACGGCGTGGAGTTTATTCTGGCGGGCAAGATGGGAATTTCTCAAGACGCCATCCGCACATTTCCGCCCAACGTGAAGATCGTTGGCCGCGTTACCCGCGATCTGGTGGGTCAATTTTATCGCCAGGCTCATGTGTTCGCTCTGCCGACGATCTCCGACGGCTTTGCCATCACCCAGCTTGAGGCGATGGCTCACGGCTTGCCCGTCGTGACGACTCCCAACTGTGGCGACGTCGTCACTGACGGCGTGGACGGCCTGATCGTGCCCGCGCGCGATAGTCAGGCGCTGGCCGATGCGCTGGCGAAGTTGAACGACGATCGCCAACTGCTGCACGCCATGTCCCGCAACGCCCTCCAAACCATTCAAAAATACGACCTGCCTTCCAACGCGCGCATGATTCAGCAGTTGGTTTCACAACGCAGGTTGAGCAACGAGATGCAAACCGTCTGACCGGCCGTGCGCGTTCCGAAAATCCGTAAATTTTTCAATCATGCTTGAGGCTGCATTAATAGCGCAGGTGATTTTTTGGCTGGTCGTGCTGGGCGTCTTTCTGGCCAGCGGGCAGGCGTCATTGCTTCACCCTTCGACGGTTTACCTGGTCTTCCACGGATTGGTTTTCGTGGTCCGGCCGCTGCTGGTCCATTTTCTGGATTTCAATTCGATCTGGACCTACATCGGCTTTCAACCTGACGAAAGCGCCATGATAAAAACCCTGGCGGTCACTTCGGTTGCGTTGGCGGTTTTCGTGGGCGTAAACCTTTTTGCCGGTCGCGTGCTAAATGTCTTTCCGCCCGGCCAGCCGGATTCGCTATCGCCGCTGCAATCCAAAGCACTGGTGATCACTGGCTGCCTGCTCCTGCCCCTGATGGCGTTCTCCATCATCAGAACGGCATCCGGCCACGCCGGGGGCGAACGCGCCGCCAACGGCATCTACATCATGACCACTTCAACGGGCTACATCAATGACGCGCAGTTTATGGTCGCGCCACTTTTGTGCGCGTGGCTGTTGATGACACGTTTTCATTGGCTCAACGCTTTGCCGGTCACGATCTATGTGGGTTACCGTACCTGGTGTGGGTTGTCGCGCTTTACCATCATCACTTTCCTGCTCGCCATCGTCATGTCCTATTGCTGGTATCATCGCAAAAAATGGCCGCCGCTCACTGCCATCCTCGCGGCCATTCCCGTGCTGATGCTCTTCAATACGCTCGGCCATAACCGCGAGTATTTACAAAATTATTTCAAAGGTTATGGCGCTTCAGCCCTCCAATTGGACGCCGGCCTCTCCCGGTTTGAAAAGTTCCGCGCCCGTACCGATACCCAGGATTTTGCCAATTACGATTATCTCACCTTCATACTGGCGCTCGTCCCGGAACGCACCCACACCTACACTTACGGCGTCCAGTATCTCCAGCTTTTTACCGAGCCGATCCCGCGGATTTTATGGCGCGGCAAACCGGCCGGCGCGCCGGTGGAAACCTTTGACATCAGCGCCTACGGCAATTTCATCGGCCTTACTTTCAGCCTGCCGGGCGATGGCTGGTGCAGCGGCGGCTGGATCGGCCTGGTGATCACTATGGCAATCGTCGGCGGCGTGCTTGGAACTTTTCACCGCTGGTTCTGGAACCACATCAACAATCCCATGGCCGCGATGTTTTACATCAGCGCGATGGCCATGATCCTCCAGTGGTACCGCGATGGCGGCATCTCCATCAGCAAATTCATCATGTGGAACTGGCTGCCGCTCTTCATCTGGATGGGCGTCACGTGGCTGCTGGGCGAACGGTTCCTGCCGGGCAACACGATCATTCTCCGCCCCGGTGACAAACTGCGTTTGATCGAGCACAAATCATGACCGCAACCGAACCACCAGCGGTGAGGCCGATGGCATCCGGCGATGCCATCCCGGCCCCGCGCCGCGATTCCCCCATCGGAGTTTTCCTGCAATGCACCAATCTCGGCGGCATGGAGAGGGTGGCCTACTCGCTGTTTGACCGGTTGGCGGCGCGCGGCTTTGACTTGCGCATCGCCACTCCGCGCCCTTGGGGTTTGGGTGAACCGCTGGTGAAGCGGGTGGACGCCGGAGCGGAGGCTTTTGATTATCGCGGCAAATTCGGCTGGCGATCTTTTCGCCATTTTCACCAGCGCACGAAAGTGGTTGGTGAAAATTGTGACTGCCTTTGGGTCATCGGCACCTGCGCCAGTTGCCTGGCGGCCGCGCGGATGACCGGTCGTCCGGCGCTCCTGAGCCACCATTATGCTCACTTTGAAAATCGGGCATCATGGCTGCGTTGGATGGGATTTTACCTGGCCTTCGGCGCGGGTCTCGATGGCATCACTTACCCGACCGAGTTCACGCGCAATGAGGCGATAAAAATCGCGCCCTGGCTTGAACCCAAAACCCACGTCGTGCGAAACGGATTTGATGTGCATTACTTCGGCGAGGAACAACGGCTGGCCGCCCGCCGCGCCGCCCGCGCCGAATTGCAAATCCCGCCCGACGCCTTTTTGGTCGGCAATGGCGGATGGCTCATCCGAAGCAAACGCTTCGACGTGTTCTTGAAAACCGCCCGGCATGTTCTCAACCAAATTCCCAATGCGCTCTTTCACATCTGCGGCGGTGGTCCTGAAGAAACTCATCTGCGCGAACTCGCCCGCCAAAGCGGCATCGCCAGCCAAGTTCATTTCGCCGGCTGGGTGAAAAATATGACGCCTTACTATCAGGCGTGGGACGTGCAACTTTTCAATACCGATTTCGACGCGCTCGGCTGCACGCCGCTGGAGGCCGCGAGTCACGGCTGCCTGTGTGTGGCTTCCTGCACCTACGGCGGACTTTGGGAATTCATCAAGGACGGTCGCACCGGATTCATCATCGAGCAGCATGACGAATTCAGGCTGGCCGATGCCATCGCGCGGCTCGCGCGCAATCCCGGGCTCGCCTTGCAGATCCGCCAGCGCGCCGCGCGTTTGCTCCAGCGCAAATTCAATCACGAGTCAGCGTTGAAATTCTACGAAAATTATTTTCAGGCACACACCGCCGACCGCCGTCAGACCGCTTCGTGATGGAAACTTTTTAAATCATTTCACTCATGGCCAACATCATCATTGTCTGGGGCCACTGGGGCCCCTACCACTGCCGCCGTTACGAGGCCTTCCGTGACCACGCCGCGCTCGCGGGGCATCGCGTCACCGGCGTTTCTCTCTTTAGCGGCAGCAGCGCCAACCAATGGCGTCCCGAACAACTGCCCCGCGGCGTCGTCCATTTCGATTTGGGAAAAGACGAAGCGAAATTTCCCACGCGCAAACTCTGCACCCTCATGGGCGTGCCCAAAAAAACCGGCGCTGAAATTGCCCTGTTGCCTTCGTATGACCATTGGTCGCTCGTGTTGAACCTGGCCGTTCGCGTTGCAGGCGGACGCATAGTCATGATGAATGAAACGCACGGTGGCACCGCCCGCGCGCACGGATGGAAAGCGGGCATCAAGCAACGCATCGTATCGCGCTTTCACGCCGGATTCGTCGGCGGCGCGCCGCACGTGCGATATTTTTCCTCGCTCGGTTTGCCGGAACATAAAATCTTCACCGGCTACGACGCCGTAGATAACGACTATTTTGCCCGGCGAACTGGCGAAGTGCGAAACCAGGAAACGGAATTTCGCCGGCGTTACGAACTGCCCTCAAATTATTTTTTAGGCCTCGGACGGTTCGTTCATAAAAAGAATTTTTCGACGCTGATTTGCGCGTATCGAAAATTTCTCGATTCCGATCCCGCTTCTCGTACGCACCTCGTCCTGGTTGGCGCAGGCGAGGAAGACGGCGATTTGCGCGCGCTATCTCGGAAAAATCATTTGCCGGTTTATGAAAAAGTTTCCGCGGGCAATAGCGACGACGGACAGGAAGATCGCCGCGCTCCCGGCGTGCATTTCTACGGCTTCCGGCAGATCAACGAAAACCCGGTGTTCTACGCGCTCGCCGATGCGTTCGTGATGCCCAGCCTGTGGGAAGAGTGGGGGCTGGTGGTCAACGAAGCGATGGCGTGCGGCCTGCCCGTGGTGGTGAGCCACACCGCCGGTTGCGCCGAGGATTTATTAAAAACCGGCTGGCCCATGCTCCCCAATCTGCTGACCACGTGCCTGCCTTTCCAGTGGACGCAAATGCCCGGCCGCATCCGCCGCAACGGATTTGTGTTTGAGCCAACGTCGGCGAGTTCGCTGGGGGTCACGCTTTCGACACTCGCGACTTCGCCCGCGCTCCGCAAGGTCATGGGCGAAGCCAGCCGCACGATCATCGAAGATTTTTCCTGCGAGGTTTTTGCGCGCAACGCTCTGCTCGCCACCCGCGCCGCAGGAAATTTGCCGCTGCCGCCGGACGAACCGCCTTTGGCCCAAACGCTCGACGCCTCACCCCAGGTTTCATGAGACACCTGCATTTCACCCAATCGCTTGAGCCTCTCTATGGCGGCGGGCTCGGCACCAGCGCGCTCGCGTTACATAGCGAGATGCGCGCGCAAGGCGTCAGTTCGGTTCTGTGCGCCACCCGTGCCGGCACACCCCAATGCCAGCGCGACGGCACGTTTGAATTCAGCCGCGTCAAACCCCGTCCGCTTTATTTCTCGCCCGAGATGAAGCAGCGCGCGCCGGAATTGGTTCGCGGTGCCGACGTGCTGCACGGGCACGGGATGTACGTCGGCCCCAATTATATTTTTGGCCGCGCCGCCCGCCGCGAGTTGAAGCCGCTGGTATATCACGTGCATGGAATGTTCGAGCCGTACATCCTCAAGCGTTCGCGTTGGAAAAAACGCCTCGTCCACTGGCTTTTTGAAAACAATAATTTTCACGACGTGCGTTTGTGGCGCGCCCTGACCGCCAAAGAGGCCGGGCAAATCCGCGCGCGCGGGTTGCAACCGGTGGTCATCGCGCCCAACGGCCTGAACCTCGCGGATTTTCCCCGGCCGCAAAATATTCTCACGCCCATCCGCACGCCCTTCGTTTATGAGTTGCGCAAAAATCGTTCGCGGCTGCTTTTCCTGGGGCGCATTCATCCCAAAAAGGGACTCGATATTTTGTTGCAGGCGTGGGCGAGACTTGATGCCGAGACGGCTGATTGGGAATTGATCATTGCCGGGCCGGACGAAAACGGCCATCTGCCGGAGATGCGCCGGCTGGCTCAATCGCTCGCGATTCAGGATCGCGTTTTTTTCACCGGCGCCGTCACGGGCGAAAGCAAAACCGCGCTGCTGCACTCGGCCGATCTTTTCGTGCTGCCTTCCTACTCGGAAGGTTTTTCGATGAGCCTGCTCGAAGCAATGGCTTGCGAAGTGCCGGTGATCGCCACCGACTCGTGCAACTTTCCCGAAATCTCAACGGCCTTTGCCGGCTGGGAATGCCACGCCACTCTCGATTCGCTCGTGACCACGCTGCAAACCGCCCTGGCTGCCGGACCAGCCGAGCGCAAACAACGCGGCCAAAATGCCCAGCGTTTGGTGGCCGCGAAGTTCACCTGGCAGACGATCATCAAAGTGATTTCGGACGCCTGTGCCGCGCATTGCTGATGCCCACGCAAGTTCGCAATGATTTGTTCGATGGCCGCAATGGTCTGGACCGCGGACGCTCGAAAATTGTCGAGGCCGCGTGGCATCTGCTCAAATGTTTTTTGTTTCTCACGCCACTGCCGGTTCCATCGGCGCTCAAGTGCGCCGGGCTCCGTTTTTTTGGCGCTCACGTCGGTCGCGGCGTGGTGATAAAACCGCGGGTGAACATTCATTTTCCTTGGAAGCTTTCCATTGGCGACCATACGTGGATCGGCGAGGAAGCATGGATATTGAACTTTGAACCTGTGCGCATCGGCCAACAATGTTGCATCTCGCAGCGCGCATTTCTCTGCACCGGCAATCATGATTATCGGCAGCCATCCATGCCGTACCGCAACGCCCCCATCACCATCGAAGACGGCGCATGGGTCGGCGCGCAGACTTTTGTCGCGCCTGGCATCACCATCGCTGCCGAAGCGGTCGTCACTGCCGGTTCCGTCGTCGTTAGAGATCAACCGGCAAGAATGGTCTGCGGGGGCAACCCGTGTGTGCCGCTCAAACCGCGCTGGAAATCCGCTGAAGTTTTTTTGCAAATAGTTTGAGTGAATCGTGAAGCCGCGCAGTTTCATCGTCTGGGGAATTAATTACGCTCCCGAACTCACCGGGATTGCGCCTTATAACACGGCGCTGTGCGACCACCTGCGCGCCCAATCTCACAAGGTGCGCATGGTAACTTCATTCGCCTACTACCCGGAGTGGCGCAAATCAGCGCAGGACCGCGGCCGCTGGTTTCGCACTGACCGCATGAATAATGTGGAGGTGCATCGCTGCTGGCATTACGTTCCGCCAAAACCGTCGGCCTTGAAACGCATGCTGCATGAGTTCAGTTTCGTCGCAACGTCATGGTTCAGGATCATGATGCTGCCGAGGCCGGACGTTTACATAGTAGTATCTCCGCCTTTGTTGCTGGGATTTGCCGCGTGGATTGCCAGCCTATTGAAACGCCGGCCGTTTTGTTTTCACGTGCAGGACCTTCAGCCCGACGCGGCGGTCGCTCTTGGCATGATCCGTCCGGGAAGGTTGTTGCGCGCGCTGTACGCGCTCGAAGCCATCGCCTACAAAAGAGCGGCGCTGGTTTCGGGCATTATTCCCGGCATGACCCGCGCATTTGCGGACAAGGGCGTGCCGGAAAAGAAAATCATTTTATTTCCCAATGGCATCCATCTGCCGCCGATTGAGGAGACGTTCGGACTCGGAGCTTTTCGCCGTCGTTTCCACATTATGCCCGAAGAATGTCTGGCGGTTTATTCCGGCAATCTCGGGGTGAAACATGGTGTGGAAATTTTGCTCGATGCGGCGCGTGCTTTGCAGGGCAAGTCCGTGCGCATCGTTGTATGCGGCGATGGTGCGCGGCGCGAGATTTTAGAGGCGACCGCCCGTGAGCGTGGCCTGGCCAATGTTCTGTTTTTGCCGTTGCAGGGCGAGCGCGAATATCACGAAATGCTGGCCGACGCCGACGTTTATCTTGTCACCCAGCAAGCGGGTTCGGGCGCGCTCTTTTTCCCAAGCAAACTGCTGAAAGGGCTCGCTTACTCCAAGGCCATCCTTGCCGTGGCCGACGCGCAAAGCGAACTGACTCGCGCGGCAGTTGACGGCCAATTCGCGCGGATCGTTTCTCCCGGCGATGTAGATGGACTGGCTTCCGCGTTGGAATTCATGGCGAAAAATGAAACCGAACGCCTGCGCCTGGGAAAAGCGGGAAGAAAATATGTCGAGCAATTTGAACTGAAATATTTGTTGCGGACATTCGAGGCGCGCGTTTGTGATTTTCTGAACGGTGAAGAGTCGGGACAGCCCTCGGAAATTTCATTGCCGTCCGTTTCAAAAAGCGATGCCGCAACTCTTGAGCAGCGTTAAAACCATGCCCACCACCGCCAATTCATCTTCGGTCCTCGCGCCCGCACCCAGCCGCACGGCTTTCGACGTGAAAATGCTTTTCAGCGCGACGGGTCTGTTGACGCTTGCGGTCATCGCATGCTGGGCCCTGTTTTTTGACGAACTGCGCGGCGAATGGGCGGTCAATGCTCAATACAATTATGGCTACGTGGTTCCGTTTTTGGGATTGGCCTTGCTCTGGCGGCGCTGGAGTGAACGGCCTCCGATTTCGTCGCGCGAACACATCGGCTTGGCTGGCGTGGCAGGCACGGCGTTGATCTTTTTTGTGCTGCCTTTTGAAATCGTGCTCGAAGCGAATCCCGAATGGCGGCTGATTTATTGGATCAACGGTGCGCAAGTGATCGCGCTCACTTTTTGCCTGATTTATTGCCTGGGCGGTTGGCGCTGGGTGCGCTATTTCGCGCCGCCCCTGTTATTCGTGCTGATTGCGATTCCGTGGCCGATGGAAATGGAAGCGGGGATTATCCAGGGATTGATGCGGTTGGTCGCCGGCTGGACGGTTGAGATAGCCGGCTGGCTGAACATTCCGGCGGTGCAACATGGCAACCTGATCGAGGTGGGCGCGGGCATCGTTGGGATTGATGAAGCCTGTAGCGGGGTGCGGTCGTTGCAATCGGCTTTGATGCTTTCCTTTTTTCTGGGTGAGATGCATCGGTTTCCCTGGACGCGCCGCGGCGCGCTGGTGCTGGGTTCGCTTTTGTTCGTGGTGATGGCTAACCTTGGGCGCACGACGTTCCTGGTTTGGGCTGCGGCCAATCGCGGCTTGCAGCAGATGGAAGCATGGCATGACACGGCAGGGATTCTCGTGATGCTCTTTGTGTTGCCGGGTTTGATCGGGCTGGCATTCGTGATGAAACCGAAATCTTCTGCCGTGCCCGCAGTCGCGCCCGCGCCATTTGTTCTTCCCGTGCTGCCGCGCTGGCCCGGAATCGTGGCCTTGCTTTGGATTATTTTGGCATTGGGCGCGACCGAAATCTGGTATCGGACCCACGAATCAAAACTGGTCCCCAACACGCGCTGGACGGTGAATTGGCCGAGCCAAAGCCCGCAATTCAAAAAAACCGCGCTGCCGCAAAATTCATTGGCCATTCTCCGCTGCTCCAACAGTGACGCCGCCGTATGGCAGGATGACGACGGCAATCAATGGAGCGGATTTCTCCTGCGCTGGCAGCCGGGCAAAAACTCCGCGCAATTATCCAAAGGCCATCGCCCCGACATTTGTTTTCCGGCATCGGGCGCGCGATTGCTGGGAAATTTCGGCGAAATCAAATTCCAGGCCGACGGCTTTCAAATGCCTTTTCGCTATGAAACCTTTGAAAGCGGCCCGACCGTGTTGCACGTCTTTTATTGCCTATG